>CALMNP010000333.1 GCA_937868875.1 uncultured Bacillota bacterium
TCTCCCGCCTCGCCGGCCGCCATGGTCGGGGGGACCAGGGCTGTCGGCTTGAGTCCGCCGATGGCCGTGGGCAGCAGCCAGTTGTGGTCAAGTCCCCCCTGGTAGGGGTAGCCGGCCTCCCTCGTCAGGCGCAGGAAGAGGTTCAGCCCTTCGGTCAGGGCCATACCGCCGGCCAGGGCGTAGGGGTGGCCGGGCCTGTTCTGCCGCAGGGCGGCGATAGCCTGGCCGGGGTCGTGGCCCTCCCCCCACAGGTCGATGCAGCCGCTCTCCATGTGCAGCGTGGCCTCGCCGGAGGACACCAGGGTTACCCGGCGTCCGGAACGGGCCGCTGCCAGCGCCGCCAGGCTGCCCGCCAGGCCGCCGCCGATTACCAGAACCTCCGTTTTCACCGGTGCACCTCCTGCAGGACAGGCTCGGCCGCTGCGATCCCGGCTGCCTGCGCTTCGGTCGCGGCAACTTCGGCCACCGCCACCTGGGATTCCGCCGCGGCTGCTTCGAACGGGGCCGAGGCCCGGCTGATGCCGGGCAGCGACGGGATGTTCAGGTTGCCCAGGTAGAGGCCGCGGGTCACCTCGGCGGCACGCAGTTGCTGGAGGGTGGGCGAGTGGCGCACGCCTTGCCAGCGGCCGTCCAGGAACGTGACCAGGGCCTTGTTGGCTCTCTCGGCCGAGGCGAGCCCGGCGCGATGCAGGACTCCTCCCGCGCGCCAGGCGCACAGGGTGCCCTGGCAGGGCCCCATGCCCAGGCGGGTACGGCGGCGGACATCGGCCAGGTCCAGGTGGCCCGCTGCCTTGCCGGCCGCCACCAGTTCGGCCTCGTCCACTCCCTCGCACTCGCAGAGGAGCGGGCCGCTGCCCCGCCTGACCAGTTCGGCCGCCTCGGCCGCAGGCAGGTAGGAGAAGAGGCGGCGGGCGCGGCGGATGTTCATGGCCTCCGGCGTCGTGCCCGCGGCTTCGGCCGCACCCGGGGCCAGCAGCGGCGCGTATTCGCCGGCGGACTGCAGCAGGGGCTCGACAGCGGTGGTGCAGGGCCTGGTCACGCCCAGCCGGGTGGCCACCACGTCGGACACCTTCTCCGCCATCAGGCGGTAGGTCGTCAACTTGCCGCCGACGATGGTCACCATGCCGGCCAGACCGTCCGTCTCCTCGTGGTCCAAAACCACCAGTCCGCGGCTGATGTCGCGCTGCCCGCCGGACGACTGGGGCGGCCGGTAGAGCGGCCGGATACCGGTGAAGGTTCGGAACACCCGAGCCGAGGCCAGAGCCGGGATCATCTCCGCACCGATGCCGATCAGTCGCTGGACCTCCGATGCATCGGTGGTCCGTTCCTCCGGGTCCTGCACCGGCACCGCCGAAGTGCCCAGGATGGACACGGAACCGACGGGCACCAGGATGTCGCCGTCGCCCGGCAGCCGCAGACGGTTGACGACCCGCGGGGAGTAGTAATGGTCAAATACGATCATGGTCCCCCGGTCGAGGGCCATGGGGATGTCGATGTCAGCCAGGCGCCCGACCTTGCCGGCCCAGGCCCCGGTAGCGTTGACCAGCATGCGGCAGCCGAGCCGCACACGGGCCTTGTGCTGAAGGTCTTCCAGTTCCACGCCGGTGACCCGGCCGTTCTCGACGCGGATGGCCTCCAGCCGGTGCCAGAGCAGGACGTTGGCGCCGTGGGCCTGAGCGTCTCGCACGTTGGCCTGCGTCAGGCGCCAGGAGTCGACGGAACCGTCCGGGATGGTGAAGACACGGGTCGTCCGAGGATGGAGGCAGGGGTCACGGCGCAAGGCTTCCGCCACACCGATCTCCCTGACGGGAATGCCGGAGGCGGCGCAGCCCTGGGCCCAGCGATCGGCGAAGGCGGGGTCGTCCCCCTCCACCTGAACGAACAGGCCCTCTTGCACGTCGATGGCGTGCGGCGCAATGCGCCGGAGGGTGGTGTTTTCTTCCATGCACTCGCGGGCGGATTCCGGGTCCTTGACGGCGTAGCGTCCGCCGCTGTGGAGCAGGCCGTGGAAGCGGCCGCTGGTTCCGGAGGCGAGGTCGCCCTGTTCCACCAGGGCCACCTTGAGGCCGCGCCGGGTCAGGTCGCGCAGGGTGCCCGTGCCGGTTGCGCCGCCGCCCACAATGATCACGTCATAGTTGCGCTCCACGATCCATCCCTCCGTGTGGTGCGGGGGCCGGCAGACGGTTCGCCAACTCCCGCGTCGGCCGAAACGGAGCGGGGCCGGTTCGGGGGAAGCCCCTGCCGGCCCCGTCCAGTTCCTCTGTCCGGTTACTTCTCTTCCCAGGCCTGAGCCCGGCCGACGGCCTTCTTCCAGCCGGCGTACAGGGAGGCGCGCTGGGTTTCCGGCATGGCCGGGGTGTAGCGGCGGTCAGATGCCCACTTGGCGGCGATTTCGTCCCGGTCCTTCCAGAACCCGACGGCCAGGCCGGCCAGGTAGGCGGCGCCCAGGGCGGTGGTCTCCGTGACCACCGGGCGGTCCACCGGCACGCCCAGGATGTCGGACTGGAACTGCATCAGGAAGTTGTTGCCCACCGCGCCGCCGTCGACCTTGAGAGCCTTCAGGTCGATGCCGGAGTCCGTTTCCATGGCCTCCAGGACATCGCGGGTCTGGTAGGTGATGGACTCCAGAGTGGCGCGCACGATGTGCGCCCGGCCGGAGCCGCGGGTCAGGCCGACGATGGCGCCGCGGGCGTACTGGTCCCAGTAGGGAGCGCCCAGGCCCACGAAGGCCGGAACCATGTAGACGCCGGCGGTATCCGGCACGGAGGCGGCGATGGCCTCCGTGTCAGAGGCCTTCTCGATGACCTTCAGTTCGTCGCGCAGCCACTGCACGGCGGCGCCGGTGATGAAGATGGAACCCTCGAGGGCGTACTCCACCTTGCCGTTCAGGCCCCAGGCGATGGTGGTGAGCAGGCCGTTCCGGGAGGGCACGGCCATTTCGCCGGTGTTCATCAGCATGAAGGAGCCGGTGCCGTAGGTGTTCTTGGCCATGCCGGGCTTGAAGCAGGCCTGGCCGAAGAGGGCGGCCTGCTGGTCGCCGGCGTCGCCGGCGATCGGAATCTCGGCGCCAAAGATGGACTTGTCGGTATGGCCGTAGACGGCGCTGGAAGGCATTGGCTTCGGCAGCATGGCGCGGGGGATGTCCATCTCCGCCAGGATCTCGTCATCCCAGTCCAGCTTGCGGATGTTGAAGATCATGGTGCGGCTGGCGTTGGAGTAGTCCGTGGTGTGAACCTTGCCGCCGGTCAGCTTCCAGATGAGCCAGGTGTCGATGTTGCCGAAGAGCAGGTCGCCCTTCTTGGCCCGCTCCCGGGCGCCGGGCACGTTGTCCAGGATCCACTTGATCTTGGTCCCGGAGAAGTAGGCGTCGATGACCAGGCCGGTCTTCTCGCTGACCCGCTGCGCCCAGTTCTTCCCCTTCAGCTCGTCGCAGTAGCCGGCGGTGCGGCGGCACTGCCAGACGATGGCGTTGTGGACCGGCTCGCCGGTGTTCTTATCCCAGACGACGGTGGTCTCACGCTGGTTGGTGATGCCGATGGCGGCGATCTCTTCGGGCTTGACGCCCTTATCGGCTAAGAGCTTCTTGGCCACGCCGATCTGAGTGTTCCAGATGTCCATGGGATTGTGCTCAACCCAGCCCGGCTTCGGGTAGATCTGCGGGAACTCCTGATTGAGCTGTCCGACGGACTTGCCGTCCTGTGTGAACAGGATGGCGCGGGACGAAGTGGTTCCCTGGTCCAGAGCAAGAATGTACTTACCAGCCATTTGAAAATCCTCCTCCAAATTCTCTTGTGAGGTTCATGGCTGCGGGCCTTGGTGAGGGAATCGGCCCCGCCGGCCGGGCCGGCCGGCGGGAGCCCAGCATCTGCATTAGAAGACGAAGTGGAAGAACAGGGCGCCCAGCGCGCCGCCGATGATGGGGCCGACCACCGGAATCCAGGAGTAGCCCCAGTCGGAGTTGCCCTTGCCGGGGATGGGCAGAATGGCGTGGGCGATGCGCGGACCCAGGTCACGGGCCGGGTTGATGGCGTAGCCGGTGGGGCCGCCGAGGGACAGGCCGATGGCCCAGATGAAGACGCCGACGATGAAGGGATTCAGGCCCTGCGTGAACTGGTTGGTGCCGAGGGCCAGAATACCGAGCACCAGCACGAAAGTGCCGATGATCTCGGTGAGCAGGTTGGCCGGGGTGTTGGGAATCGCCGGGCCGGTGGAGAAGACGGCCAACTTGGCGCCCTTGTCCTCAGTCGCAGCCCAGTGCGGGAGATAGGTGATGTATACGATGACTGCACCGAGGAAGGCGCCGATCATCTGGGCTACGATGTAAGGCGCAACCTGGCTCCAGGAAAACTTGCCGATGAGAGCAAGACCGATGGTCACAGCCGGATTGAGGTGAGCGCCGCTGACCTGGCCGACAGCATAAACAGCCATGGCCACCGCGAAACCCCAGCCGGCGGTGATGACAATCCAGCCCGAGTTCTGGCCCTTGCTCTTGTTGAGGACCACATTGGCGACAACGCCGTCGCCCAGGATGATCAGGAGCATGGTTCCGATGAGTTCGCCCATGAACGCCGTCATGTACGTTCCTCCTGTTTACATGAGTCTGATTAGGCCTTGCATAGAATCCGCTCTGCCGGTGCCTTGGGACTCGCGTTCTCCATGTCTCATTCGAGTCTGCTTTCTAACGCACCACGCTTTGTGCCCTGAACGGATCCACCTCCTTGCCCAGCGCCGCGGCGGCCCGGTTCACAGTCGCCACCGGCATCAAGTCCCACAGCTCCTGGCGGCTGGTGGAGACGCCGGAGGCGCCCGCCCTGAAGGCCGCATAGCACTGGCCCTTCGTTTTCACCAGGCCGCCGGTGATGAGTGGAATCTTGATCTTCTTGACGATCTCCTGGACCTCGCTGGGGATGATGCCGGGCAGTACCTCCAGAACGTCGGGCTTCGCCTCGCGGACCAGTTGAATGCCCGTTGCCACCGACTGGGAGTCCAGCAAAAAGGTGCGTTGGATGGTCATCAGGCCGTGGCTCCGGGCCGCTGCCACCAGGCTGCTTCGTGTGGTGATGATGCCGTCAGGACCCACGTTCTCCGTCAGGTAGCGGATTCCGTAGTCGTCTCTGGACAGCCCTTGAAGCATGTCCACATGCAGGAAAACCAGCTTTCCCGCTTCCCTGGCCTGCGCCACGGCACCCGGGATGTTGAAGATGTTCCCGGTCAGAAAGAAGATGATGCCTGCCGGCGACTCGAGTGCCGGAGGAAGGTCCTGCAGGTGCCGCACGGCCGCGATGACTGGGCGCTCCTCAAGGGCCTGGATGATGCGGTGCACGCTGGACCGCCCCCTTCCGTGCAGACGAAAAACCCCAGAAGAACGCACGCCATTGCGGCTTGCGCCCTTCTGGGGTTCTCCTTATCTCTACCCCATTGCCCGAACGGACCAGTATGACTTTGTCGGACGGTGGTGTTTCGTGTCACCTATTGTGACGTTTTCTTAGTTTCTGCATGGAGAATCCCAGTCCTGCTTTGGGAAAACATTCACGAAACGAATTTATTGGGAGATGTGGGTTGTTTGTTCACGGGAGCGACAGCCTGACATGAGTTAATCCCTTATGTCACGCAACCGCGGCCGACCACGTACAATGGCCGCAGGAGGGAGTGAACGTGTCACCAGATTTCGTAGACCAGTTAAAGCGCGGGCTTGATCGCCGCTCCAGCATCTTCTGGCTGCATGGCGGCGAGATGACCGTAAGCACCGGCGACATCGTCGCGGTGGGTGAGGATTTCGTTGAGATCCGCGGTCTTGTACCTACGGTAGAGGAAGTGGTCCAGGGCCACCTGCAGCCGCGGGGGGAAGCGCAGGGAAGCCAACTGTCTACGGTAATTCCCCTCCAGAACGTGTGCGCCGTCGTCAAGGATGTGCCCGCAGGGCAGAAGGCCTTCCCCGGCGCTACACGGGTCCGTATCATGGACACGGCGGAGCCGCGGACGCGCGTCATGGAGACGAGGGAGCCGGACGTCCAGCCGCATGGATACTACTCCGATCACCTGGCGGAAGAGGAGCCGCCCGTGCTCTCCGACGAATCCGCCGACGGGCCGCCCCGACGTCGCAGGAATGGTCGCCACCGCACAGGCAACCATGTTCGGCCGCGAAGCCCAAAGCGAATGCCTCGCCGAGGTTCCGCGCGTACGGCCCCGCGGCCGCGCACGGAGGAGCCGGCGCCGGCCGGCCGCCGGCAGAACGGCGACCGCCCTCGCCCGCTGCGGCGCCACGTCCGGCCTACCCGGGCGCAAGCGCACCCCGCGAGACGCTCCCCATCTCCCGTCTCCGCTGCCCTGTTGGATAGTCTAGAGAGACTGGAGAGGCTTGAGAAGTCCATTCTGCGGGAACAGTCGCAGCGCCTTCGGTCGAGGCGCGCCTCGGCCAGGATGAATGCCCCTTCTCAGACCGAGCGGAGGCAAGCCAGGGCGGTCCGAAGCCGACCCGTTTCCTTCCGGCCCAGGAGGGTGCGCCGGCTCGCCCCGTCCGCCGGTTGGTCCCACTCCCGCGTCCTGCACGTGTCCGGAGGGTCCATCCCCATCCGCAAGCGCACCGCAGCCGCCGGCCCGTACGGGTGGCTATAGCGCAACCACTGAGGAGGAGCCGCAGAGGCTCCCCCCCTTTTTTTCGTTTATGAATCGGCTGCAACGGGCTTCTGTTGAGCGCTCCCGGCGCCGTTGAAGGCGAACATGAGCAGGGCGGTCGCCAGGGCCAGGAAGAAGGCGATGGGCCAGACGCTCTGGACGGAATGGGACTGAATCCACAGGCCCGCCAGCCAGGGGCCGAGGGTCCAGCCCATCCCGCCGATGACGTTGAGGGTGGCGTTGACGCGCCCGCGGTGCGAGGAGGGCGTGTTGTTGGCGATGAAGACGCCCAGGTTGACGGTGTTCAGGACCTCGCCCACGGTCCACACCACCGTGGAGAGGATGAGCAGGGGCTGGGAATGGATGAAGTAGATCATGCCAAAGCCCAGGGCGTACAGCAGCCCCGCCAGCCCCATGCTGGCCATCGGCCGCACCTGCAAGGTCAGGGTCGTCACCATGGAGGTCAGGGCTACCACAGTGATGGCGTTGACGCTCATCAGGGTGCCGTAGTAGACCGCGCCTCTGCCGCCGAACAGCGCCTCCGTCTGGATGGGCAGGGAGAAGATGTGCTGGGAGTAGACCAGGTTGTACGCCAGGAAGAGGAATGAGCCAATCAGGAGGATGGGTCGGCGACGCAGCACTGCCAACACACTGCCTGATTCAGCCCGTTCACTTTCTGGGAGCAGATGCTCTTCCGCCGCACCATCCGCTCCTTGATGCGGGCTACTGTCCGGCACGTACCAGGCCACCAGGGCCACGGACAGCAGCGTGGTCACCGCGTCTCCGATGAACAGCCAGGGCAGGTGACGCTGGAAGAGGAAGCCCGCAACCATCGGCCCGACGGCAAAGCCCATGTTGTGCCCCAGGTAGAGCAGGGAGAACGTGGCCTTGCGGTTGGCAGGGGTGGTGAGGTCCGCAATCAGGGCGCCATAGGCCGGCTCAGCCAGGGCGCCGAAGAAACGGGAAATGATAAGGAGCCAGGGGACCCATGAAGAAGTGCTCAGGAAGCCGCATGGCGCCAGGAAGAGCGCAGACAGGGCCATGCCCCCGACGAGCAAGGCCTTTCGGCCGAAGTGGTCCGCAATCTTGCCGCCGATCATGGAGGCCGGAACGTAAACCAGGGAACTGAGGGTCAGGAACAGACCCGCCTCGGCCTTGCCCAGACCGAGCTTGGTGGTCAGGTACAGGCTCAGGAAGGGAAACACCAGATTGCCGACGCTGTTGACGATGCGGGAGAAGAACACGACATAGACGCTGGTGGGAAGTCCCCGGTAGACGGTGGTAAGGCCCTCGCGACGAGTCATGAGTTCCCCCTTATCCGAAATAGGCCGGCGAATCTTTTCGCCGCCGCCGTCATCGGGCAGGCACCGGCGGCAGAAAATCCAGGGCCAGGTCCAGGGCCTTGACGGAATGGGTCAGCGCCCCCACGGAAATCATCTGGACCCCTGACTCCGCCACCGAGCGGATCGTCGCCTCGTCGATTCCACCTGACGCCTCTAAGGCCGCCCTCCCAGCCGTGCGCCGAACCGCCTCCCGCAGCGTTTCCGGCGGCATGTTGTCCAGCAGGACGAGGTCCGCGCCCGCCTCCAGGGCTTCTTCCAACTGGTCCAGGGTGTCGACCTCCACCTCGATCTTCACCATGTGGCCGGCCCGGGCCCGAGCGGAGCGAACGGCCGCGCCGACGCCTCCCGCCGCCATGACATGGTTGTCCTTGATCAGCACCGCGTCGTAGAGGCCGAAACGGTGGTTGGACCCGCCTCCCTGGCGGACGGCGTACTTATCCAGCAGCCTCAAACCCGGGGCGGTCTTGCGCGTATCCACCACCCGGGCCCCTGTTCCCTCTACCAGCGTGACCAGGCGGGACGTGGCGGTGGCGATGCCGGACATCCTCTGCAGGAAATTCAACGCGACGCGTTCGCCGGCCAGGAGGCTGCGCGCCTTGCCGCTCAGGTACAGCACGCGGCTGCCCGCCTGCAGGCGTTGCCCGTCAGCGGCTTCCGGGCGCAGCGTCAGGCCGGGGTCAACCTGGGTGAAGACCTCCAGGGCGGCCGGCAGGCCCGCCAGGACTCCCGGCTCCCGGGCTGCCACCACCGCCTCGGCCTCCAGGCCCGCGGGGATCGTAGCCTCGCTGGTGATGTCACCGGTGCCAAGATCTTCTTGCAAAGCCCTGCGGACGATCTCCTGCAGGGGTAGGCGCGGTAGGCTCACAAACCGCTCTCCTCTCGCCGCTGCACGATGTGGTGCAGCCAGTGCTCGTCGTCGCGCCGCGGGTGGTCCTCACGAAAGTGGGCGCCGCGGCTTTCTCGCCGCTCCAGCGCGGACCGGGCCACCAGGGCTCCCACCAGGGTCAGGTTGGCCAGTTCCAGGGCCTCCCGGCCGGCGCCAAGCTCCGCCGTCGCAGCCAGCTCTGCCAGCCCAGCCATCTCCGCCCAGGCCTGCTCCAGGTCCTCCCGGTTTCGCACGATGCCGGCCCGGCGCCACATCAGGTCCTGCGTCTGAGCCCACAGCCGCCCAGGCTCGAGAGGCTCTTCGGGAGGTTGCCGCTCCGGCTCGGCGAGCGCCTGAGAAGGCTGCCGCGCCTGCCCAGCGGATGCCGGCCAGGCGGGCTGCAGCCACCGGTGCGGGAGGTGTCCATCGTCGCTCTCCGGCGGCGACGCCGCCTCAAACCCGCTGCTGGGTGATGGCGGCCCTCCCGCCTCTACTCTGCGTATAAAGTCGGCGATGCGCTGCCCGAACACCAGCCCCTCCACCAGGGAATTGGAGGCCAGCCGATTGGCGCCGTGCAGGCCGGTGCACGCCGTCTCACCGCAGGCAAAGAGCCCCGGCAGTGTGGTGCGGCCCCAGGTGTCCGTCAGCACCCCGCCCATGGCGTAGTGAGCGGCCGGAGCCACCGGAATGGGCTCCCGCAGCGGGTCAAGGCCGCGTTCCCGACAGGCTGCAAAAATGGTCGGAAACCTCTGGGGAAAGGCTTCGCCGATCGGTCGGGCGTCCAGCCACACGTGGCCGGCTCCCGTGCTTGCCATTTCCCTGGCGATGGCCCTGGCCACAACGTCCCGGGGCGCCAGCTCGCCCCTGGGATCGTAGCCGGGCATGAAGCGTTCGCCCCGGGCGTTGAGCAGCAGGGCGCCTTCGCCCCGCACCGCTTCGGAAATCAAGAACTTGGGGCTGCCCTCCAAGGCCAGGGCGGTGGGGTGAAACTGGATGAACTCCATGTCCGCCACCGCCGCGCCGGCCCTGAAGGCGATGGCCACGCCGTCGCCCGTCGCCACCTCCGGGTTGGTGCTGGTCCGGTAAAGCTGCCCCGCGCCGCCCGTGGCGAGGATGACGAATGGGGACGTGAAGAACACGACTCCTCCATCCGGGCGGAGCGCCGTCACGCCTGCCACCCGGCGCCCCGGCTCGGTGACCACGTCCAGGGCGAAATGGTCCTCCAGCAGGGTGATCTGCGGGTGGCGGCGCACCTGCTCTTCCAGGCCACGGCGGATTTCATCGCCCGTGGCGTCCCCGTGGGCGTGCAGGATGCGTCTCCGGCTGTGGGCGCCCTCGCGCGTCAGGGCGAAGCCTTCCTGGCCGCGGTCAAACTGGACGCCCAGCGCAGCCAGTTCGAGAACCCGCGCCGGCCCCTCGTGGACGAGGGCCTCAACCGCCGCCAGGTCACAAAGCCCATCTCCCGCCGCCAGCGTATCCTGCAAATGAAGCTCGGGGGAATCGCTCTTGCCGATCGCGGCGGCGATTCCCCCCTGCGCCAGTTCCGTATTGCTGTCCGCGAGGCGCTGCTTGGTGAGAACGGTCACCGGCCCCGCCTCCGCCAGACGCAGGGCGGTGAAAAGCCCGGCGATGCCGCTACCCACCACTACCACCCGCTCAGCCACACGAGGAAGCCGTGCCGGATTCACACCGGCCAGATACCGAGCCCGCACGTTCTTCAGTCCTTCATTTCAGGGTCAGCATCCGGTCCAGGGCGAGCCTGGCGTCCGCCGCCGCCTGTTCGGGAACCGTGATGGGATTGACCACCTGTCCCCTGTCCAGGCTTTCCAGGGACCAGCAGAGGTGGGCCTGGTCAATGCGGTACATGGTGGAACAGGCGCAGGCGAAGGGGGTCAGGGAGAGCACGGTCTTGTCCGGATGCTCCCTGGCGAGGCGCGACACCAGGTGAATCTCTGTGCCCACGCCCCAGATCGAGCCCGGCGGAGAGGCCGCCACCTGCTTGATGATGTGCTCCGTGGAGCCTGCGTCATCAGCCTTCTGCACCACTTCATAGCTGCATTCAGGGTGGGCGATGATCCGAATTCCCGGCTGCTGGCGGCGCAGGTAGTCGACCTGCTCCGGGGTGAACTGCTGGTGCACGGAGCAGTGCCCGCGCCAGAGAATCAGGCGCGCCTGCCGCGCCTCTTCCCAACTCTGCCCGCCCCATTCCAGGCGGCCCTCCCGGCCCAGGACCACTGAGCGAAGCACACCCTGACCGAGCCCCTCACCCGGGTCCCAAACCGGCATCTGTTCCAGGGGAATGCCCATGGCCACGCCGGTATTGCGCCCCAGGTGCTGGTCGGGCAGAAAGAGCGCCCGCTCGCCTCGTTCAAGGGCCCACCGCACCGCGGCGGCGGCGTTGGAGGAGGTGCAGACAAGACCGCCGTGGCGGCCGACGAAGGCCTTGATCTCAGCGGTCGAGTTCATGTAGGTGATGGGGATCAGGCTGGGGCCGAGGCGGCCGGTCAGGCTTTCCCAGGCCTCCTCCACCTGCTCCAGACTGGCCATGTCGGCCATGGAGCAGCCCGCTGAAAGATCGGGGAGAATGACGGTCTGCTCGGTCCTGGACAGGATGTCCGCCGTTTCGGCCATGAAGTGAACGCCGCAAAAGACGATGTAGCGCGCCTGCTCCTGCCTGGCCGCCCAGGCCGCAAGCTTGAAGCTGTCGCCGGTGTGGTCGGCGAACTTGATGACGTCATCCCGCTGGTAATGATGGCCCAGGATGACGAGATCCAAGCCGAGGGCCCGCCTGGCCCTGGCGATGCGCTCGTCCAATTCCGCTTCGGTGGCCTCAAGGTACTCCTCCGGCAGCGGTTGCTGCAGACCCAAGGTGCTGACGTTGCCCATTGCGGAACCCCTTTCTGGTGTCGGCTCCACACATATTATACGCGAAAAAGCTGCCCGTGTCACTTCATAAGGGTGTCCTCGCGGCCTGTGTCCCGCAACCCCGTGTCACAGCAGATGTTCGCCGGTCTCCCCCTCTATGAGCCGGTACGCGATGCCGCCGGCCGCGAGATCAGGGATGACGGCCATGAGTTCAAGCTCATCACCTTCAAGGAGGTCTT
>CALMNP010000334.1 GCA_937868875.1 uncultured Bacillota bacterium
GAAGACGACCAGCGCGTCCAGGGCCCGGCTATAGCCGGACAGGCCGTTGAACCAGCGCAGAAGGGTCACATCCAATGAACTCACGGCGTTCCTCCCCTACGGCAGTTCCGCAGGAATTGATCTAAGCTACATAGAAATGGGCTGGGCCGGCCCTTGGGGGCCCGGGAATCAGGAGGCCGGCAAGGTGGTGGTGGCGGTTAGCGCCTGGCTGACTCAGAACATGATCGTCGTCCGTTTTGTCTACGGCTTGTCGTTCTTCACGCTGGGCCTGGTGGTCAGCTTGCAGCAGGCGCGCCGAAGCCGCTACAATCTGGCGTCGGGGCTGTGGGCGCTGGCCGTCTTTGCCTTTCTGCACGCCTTTGCCGACTGGGGCCTGGTCTTCATCCCTTTACGGGCCCAACCGCAACACTCACCGGCTGTGGCAGCCCTCTGGGGCTTCCGGACCATGGTGGCCGCCATCTCCTTCGGCTTCCTTATGCATTATGGCACCTCACTCCTGGCCACCGGAGCGCCCAGGCGCCTGTCCCTCCTGGCGAAAGCAGCAGCGCCCCTGCTTACAGGCCTATGGCTGCTGGCTTTCTTCGCCTACCCGCTCATCGATGAGCAGGCCGGCGTGCGCGGCTGGTACCTGGCGTCTGAGGTCTGGTCCCGTTACCTGCTGGGCCTGCCCGCAGCCCTGGCGGTCGCGGCCGGCCTGTTGCGGCAGACCGGTGAGCTGCGTCGTGACCTGCTATTCGCCCAGGTGCACAGCCTCCGCGGCAGCGCGGCCTTCTTTGCCCTCTACGGTGCAGCCGCCGGACTCATCGTACCTGCCCAGGGCTTCTGGCCTGCCTCCGTGCTGAACACGGAGGCCTTCGTCCTCCTTACAGGAATTCCCATCGAGCTGTTCCGGGCCGGGGCCGCCATCGGTACGGCCTATTACACGTCCCTGCTGATGGGCATCTTCAGGATTGAGACAACCCGCCGGCTCACCAGTGCGGAGCAGGAGAAGGCCGTCTACCAGGACCGCGAGCGCATCGCCCGGGACCTCCACGACGGGGTGCTTCAAACACTCTACGGCGTGGGACTGGGGTTGCGATGGGCACGCGACCGGTTGCCCGAGGGCTCAGAGGACCTCAAGCCGAAGCTGGACGACCTTGCGGCTCAACTGGGCGGCGCCGTCCAGGACCTGAGACAGTCCATCCTCGGCCTGCGTGAGAAATCGGTTCGTATGGCCGACCTGCCGTCCGCGTTCCGCGAGGTGGCAGGCCAGGTGGCCCGTCTGGCGCACCTCACCGTTCGCCTCGAGACGGAGGGGCTGGGCGAGGAGGACAGCGGCGAACGCCAGATCCCAGCCGCCTACCGCGATCACCTTCTGGCCCTGCTGCGCGAAGGGCTGTCCAACGCGGCCCGGCACTCTGGCGCTGATGAGGTGCACGTCATGCTGGCCCTGGAGGACGACACCATGATACTACGGATTGTCGACGAGGGCACCGGATTCGATCCCGGGGCGGTGCTGCCAGGCGAAGGCGTCCGATTAAGGGCACACCACGGGCTGCGAAACATGCGTGCCCGCACGGAGCAGTTGGGTGGCACCTTCCGGGTGGACAGTGCGCCCGGCAAGGGCACGCGTCTCCTCTTTCAGATTCCTGTGCCGGCGCTGGGGCAGGAGGACATCGAGCCATGACAGACACGGTTCACCGGGTTCTGGTGGCGGATGACCACAGTGTGGTCCGCCGGGGGATTGTGGCGTTGCTTTCCCAGCACCATGATATTGTCGTGGTAGGCGAGGCGGTGGACGGCCTGGAGGCGGTCCGGTTGGCGTCGGACCTCAAGCCTGACGTGGCCATCCTCGATGTCCGCATGCCTGGTCTGGGCGGCGTGGAGGCATGTACTCAGATTCTTCAGGCCTCCCCCGACACACGGGTGGTCTTCTTTACCTCCTTCCCGGATGAGGAGGCCCTGGTGGGGGCGATGCTGGCAGGCGCCAGGGGATTTGTGCTCAAGAACCTGCCGGACGACAGCGTGGTGGAGGCCATCCGGGCCGTGGCCCGCGGTGAGTCGGTGCTCGACCCGTCGCTGGGCGCCGCGGTGGCCGCCGGCATGAAACGTCTGGCGGCGGGGGCCTCGCCTGGACAGCTGGCGGCCGAAACGGGGGCGCCTGCCCTGGGGGGGCCCGAGGCCACCCGCCCTATGGTCCCTGGCACACCGAAGCTGCCCCTGACGGAGGTCGACCGGACCCTCCTCCGGCTCATCGCCGAGGGTAAGACCAACCGGGAAATCGCGGAGGCCATGAAGTTCACGGAAAAGACCATTCGCAACTACGTCAGTGCGCTGCTCGCCAAGCTGGGACTGCGCAACCGCGCTGAGGCCGCCGCCTACGCGGTGACGCACGGCCTGGTGAGAGGCTAGGAATCACGCGCTCCGTAAGATGTACAAATGTCCCTGAGGGCAGAGAGCCTTCGGGGACATTTGTCATATTCAGAAGGGACATCCAGGCGGAGAAAGTGGTGGCGTTCGACAATAGGTTTCCTCTTATCGCTTTTCTACAATGAAGACGCAAGGCAGGCCTGCCGAAGCGATCGAACTTACATCCTTCCTACAGGAGGAAGCCCACATGTCGGTTTCCGTCAGGGATGCATGGACACTGATCCATGGCATGACGTTCGGTGCCCTCTTCCTGCTGGCCTATGCCGGCGGCATCGCAGAGCTCATCAGCCTTCGCTATGAAGACGTCAACAGCCCCTCCGCCGCCCAGCGCGTCAAGCGGCTCAAGCTCGGCACCACGGTCATGGCCGCCGTGGCCTGGCTGACCGTCATCACCGGCACCTGGATTCCCTACGTCTGGTACCGTGCCAAGGTCCCGACCAGCCCCAGGTCCTTCCTGCTCTCCGACCCCGCCACCGCCGGCTGGCACAAGTTCGGCATGGAGTGGAAGGAGCACGTCGCCTGGCTGGCCCCGATTCTCGCCACCGTGGTTGCCTACCTGGTCTACTACTTCGGGCGTCGCCTGGTGCGTGAGGAGAAGATCCGCCAGGTCGCCATGGTCATGTACAACCTGGCCTTCGTGACCGCCGCCGTGGCCGGTCTCTTCGGCGCCCTCATCACCAAGGCCGCTCCCATCAAGTAGGGCTGCCCACAAGGCAAAGGAGGACTGCGCAACATGTCGTCCGTGACGAAGGAAACCATCTCCTACGACGCCCAGGCGGAAACGTCGTCGCTTCCCATGGGCCCCGCTGCAGCCGCGATTCTCGCCGGGGGCATCGGCTCCGCCTGGTACGGTCTGATGGTTCTGCTGTCCGAGGCCAGCAAGGGCTTCGGTAACCTGCTTAACTTCTATAAGCCCGTCGGCCCCCTGTCCGGCAAGACCATCGTCGGCGTGGCCGGATTCCTTCTGGTCTGGCTCGTCCTGGGCAACCTTTGGAAGGGCAAGGACGTCAAGCTGAACAGGGTCTGGCCCATCGCTCTGGCCTTGATCATCGTGGGTCTGGTCTTTACCTTCCCGCCCTTCTTCGAGCTTTTCGCAGAGTAGCAGAGTGCCGCCTCGGTTTCGCCTCTCTGCAAGCTGCCACGCGCCCACCGAGAAACCGGTGGGCGCTTCTCTTTGACTGGGCCTGGCTCGACCCAACGACTCGCTTGTCTTTTCGGAAGGCGACAGAAATGGTACCATGGCGGGGAGGCGACGAGCCCAAACGGGGTGGAAGTGTGAAAGTAGCGCGCATCCACGGGATTGGGGACCTGCGGCTGGAAGACGTGGACAGGCCGAGCCCCGGCCCACGCGACATTCTGGTCAAGACAAGGGCCTCGGGCATCTGCTCCAGCGACTTCATGCCCTGGTACATCCAGAGGAAGGCGCCCCTGGTCTTCGGCCATGAGCCGGCCGGCGAGGTGGTCGAGGTTGGGGTTGAAGTGACGGAGTTCAAGCCCGGTGACCGGGTCTTCGCCCACCACCACGCCCCCTGCTTCCGGTGCAACGCCTGCCGGCGCGGCGCCTACGCGATGTGCGAGACCTGGAAGAAGTCCCGCCTGGACCCGGGCGGCATGTCTGAGTACTTCCGCGTGCCGGAGACCAACCTGACCGACACGCTGCTGCTCCCCGGTCACCTGTCCTACGAGGACGGCGCTCTCTTGGAGCCCACGGGCTGCGTGGTACGGGCTCTGAAGCGGGCGCGCATCGTGCCGGGCGACAGCCTGCTGGTCATCGGTCTGGGCGTCATGGGCCAGATGCTCACCGCCCTGGGCCACCACTTCGGCGCCAAGAAAGTCATCGCATCCGACTTTGTCGCGTCCCGCCGCGACATGGCCCTTGGCCTTGGTGCCGACGCGGTCATCGACCCGGCCGCCGGCCGCCTTCCGGACGCGGTCCGGGAGCTCAACGGAGGCCGTCTGGCCGATGTGGTGATCGTCGGTCCGCCGTTCATCCAGGCTATGGAGGAAGGCCTGACCGCCGTCGAGCAGGGGGGCACCGTGGTGCTCTTCAGCCCCACACCGCCCGGCGAAATGCTGACCTTCGAACCGCACTGGCTCTACTTCAACGACATCACCCTGGTGCCCAGCTACTCCGCCGGGCCCGACGACACCCGCGACGCATTGACCCTCTTCCGAGAGGGTGTTCTGTCCGCCCGGGACATCGTCACCCACCGCTACCCGTTGAGCCAGGTGGGCGAGGCCTATCAGGCCATGGCCAGGGGCGGTAACGTCGTTAAGGCCATGATTCTCTTCGACTAGGCACGGGGTTACGAACGTTCCCGTGACCCGATGGGGGACTCCCTGAGCGAGGTGGCAGCCATGATCTGCGAGAACGACGAATTCAACCCGGACGACTTCGTGTCGGCCTGTGACGATGAGCCGGCGTTGGTGAGACAGCCTGCACCAGGGTCCGCTGCGGCTCCCGCGGCCACGGACCCTGGCCCATCCCGCTTCTTGACTTTCCAGCGGCCTTTTGCCTGGGATCAGGTGGAGAAGCAGCCCTACAAGGCTGATGGAACGGGCTTTGCCGGTGTAGACCGCCAGGTGCTCTTCGGGCCCGCCGACGCCACCGCCTTCCACGTCCGGTACTTCGAGCTGGCGCCCGGCGGTTACTCCAGCCTGGAGAAGCACCAGCATGCCCACGCCGTCATCTGCGCGCGCGGCCGCGGCCTGGCCGTTGTCGGCAACGAGGTGCGGCCGATGAACCTCATGGATGCGGTGTATGTCTCGCCCATGACCCCTCACCAGTTTGTGAACGATTCGGATGAGCCCTTCGGCTTTTTCTGCATTGTCGACGCCGACCGCGACCGGCCACAGCCCGTCTCAGTTGAGGAGCTAGCCACCCTCAAGGCCAATTCCGTAACCGCCCAGGCCATTCGGCTGGGGTAGTCTCAGAACGCCAGGTTCGCTGCCGAGCTGGGTGGCGGCGGTCAACCCTGGCTGTTAACTAAGGGGCCGGCCCCCATTCGGGAGCCGGCCCCTCACGTAACTACTCCTGGAACCAACATACCGACAGTGCGTTGCCGTCCGGGTCCTTGAAGTCGAAGAACAGCACCGCCGCCCTGCTGGATGTCGCCAGTCTCGCAGCCCTCATCCTTCAGCGTCCTGTGCGCCGCTTCGATGTCAGTCACATAGAAGTTGAACCCCACATTCTCGACGGGCCTGAAGTCGTCAGGCTCATACAGCGTCAGGGGTGTTTCAGAGACGTTGAGGGCGGCGTAGTTGCCGCTCCGCCAACGCAGGCCGAAGCCCAGCGTGGCGGCGTACCACTCAATGGCCCGGCCCAGGTCCTTCACCGGCAGGAACACGGTATCAATCCGCTTGAAGAGCCTGTCCATGGTAGCTTCCTCCCTTTGTCAAGAGAGTGCTTTCGTTTCGGGACTCTCCCGTTCCTGCCTGACGTGTGTCCGGGCCTGTCTACTTGAAAATGGCCTGCGGCAGGAATGCGGACACCAGCCAATTCGGGGCGTCGACCACCTCGCTGATCCGCAGGTCAACGGCCACGCTGCAGAGCGCGTAGGCCTGCGCGTCGGTCAGGCCATACTCGGAAGTGAGGTGCTCGATCTGGAACCGGATGGCTTTCCGCGCCGCCTCCATCAGGTCCGGAGCGAAGCCCGTGGTGACGTAGTAGCCGCGTTCGTCCGACTCCGGCTGCGGAGGACCGGGGATGATGTACTGCGGTTCGGCCAGGCTCCTGCCTTTATGGACCTGGAAGCGTAGGGCAATGGACATGCCCGCCTCAATGGCGGTGCCGCAGACCTCGCCGTCCCCCTGGGCGGCATGGGTGTCGCCAACAGAGAACAACGCCCCCTCCACCCAGACGGGGAGGAACAGCCGAGCGCCACGTGACAGGTGACGGATATCCATGTTGCCGCCGTTCTTGCGGGGTGGCACCACGGAGTGAAGACCCGGCTCTGGCAGGGCCACGCCGATGGTACCGGGGAAGGGCTTGATGGGCACCTCGATGCCGGGGGCGAACTCGGCCTTGCCCTTTGACAGGTCCCAGGTCTTGAGGTAGGGCTCCTTGAACTCGTCGGCCAGCAGCCCGAATCCCGGGATAATGCCGGTCCAGCCCCAGGACAGCGGGCCGAAGTCCAGGACTTCCACTTCCAGCACGTCGCCGGGCTGGGCCCCCTTCACGTAGACGGGGCCGCAGACGGGGTTGACATGGTCGAAGTCCAGTTTGCCGACGTCGTCGGCGGTGGCGTGCAGGGAGAGCTGGCCCCCGGAGGAGTCGGGCACCTCAAACTCCACAGTCTTGCCGGGGTCGATCTCCAGGGCGGGGGGCAGGGCGTTGTCCCAGCCGAAATGGTGCTGGTGCCGGTGAATGGTGTGGTCGTAGTGGGTCATGGCGTATCCTCCTCTCAATCCGTCCGCACGCGTGGGTCCAGCCAGGCCTGGGCGACGTCGATCAGCACGCTGCTGACCACCACCATCATGGCCGTGAAGATCACGGTGCCCATGATCAGCGGGATGTCGGCGGTCTGGACCGCGTCCACGGCCAGGCGGCCCACGCCGGGCCAGCCGAAGACGATCTCCACCAGCACCACGCCGCTGATGAACCAGGGGATGTCCATGCCGGCCATGGTGACGATGGGGTTCATGGCGTTGCGGAGCACGTGCTTGAACAGGACCCGGTACCCTGGCAGGCCCTTGGCGCGGGCGGTCCGCACGTAGTCGGCGTGCAGGATGTCCAGGGTGCTGGAACGGGACATGCGGGCGTACCAGGCGGCGCCGCCCAGGCCGGCGGTCAGTGCCGGCAGGACCAGGTGGGACAGCCCGCCGGCGCCCCCTAACGGGAACAGCCCGGCCTTGTAGGCGAACAGGTACAGGAACATGAGCCCCAGCCAGAAGGGCGGGGCGGCCACGCCCAGGAGGGCCAGCAGCATGCTGGCGCTGTCCACCCAGGAGCCGCGGCGCAGGGCGGCGGCGATGCCGCTGGTCAGGCCGATCAGAAGCTCGACGAAAATACCGGCCAGCGTCAGCTCCAGGGTGTAGGGGAACCGGCTGGCCAGGGCCTGGCTGACCGGCATCTGCAGCCGGTAGGAGTAGCCCAGATCGCCCTGCACCGCGCGGCTCACATAGCGGCCGTACTGCACCCAGACGGGCTGGTCCAGGCCCAGCTGGTGGCGGATGCGGTTGACGGTGTCGACGGTGGCGTTGGGGCCGGCGTACATGCGGGCCGGGTCGGCCGGCAGGAAGTACAGGAGCACAAAGGTAATGACGGAGATGCCCACGACCACCGGCACCGCCAGGAGGAGGCGCTTCAGCAGGAACTTGGCCATGGCCTACCTCCTCTGATAGGGATCAAGGGCGTCGCGCAGGCCGTCACCCAGCAGGTTGAAGGCCAGGACCGTCAGCATGATGGCCGCGCCGGGATAGATGACCAGCCAGGGGGCAGCCCTGTAGAAGTTCTGCCCCTGCTGGATCATGCCGCCCCAGGAGGGGGTCGGCGGCTGCACACCAATGCCCAGGTAGCTGAGGGCCGCCTCCAGCATCACGTTATTGGCGATGCCCAGGGTCCCCCAGACGATGATGGTGGGCATCAGGTGCGGCAGGATGTGCCAGAAGATGATGCGCCCGCTGCTGGCCCCGATGGCCCGGGCGGATTCCACGAACTGGCGCTCGCGGATGGCCATGACCTCGCCGTACACCACCCGGGCGATCCAGGTCCAGTAGACGGCGCCGATGACCACGATGATGATGCCCAGGCTGGGACGCAGGATGGCTGCCAGGGCGATGGCCAGGAGCAGGGTGGGGAAGGCCATCATCATGTCGGTGAAGCGCATGATGGCGTTGCCTATCCACCCACCCAGGTAGCCGGCGGTGGCACCCAGCAGAACGCCGATGCCGAGCGCCAGACCGTTGGCCAGAACGCCCACGGTCAGGGAGGCACGGGCCCCCCAGACGATGCGGCTGAGCAGGTCGCGGCCGTTCTGGTCCGTGCCCAGGATGAACTCCCGGCTGGCGGGCAGGGTGCTCGGGACCGGCAGCCCCTGGTCCGTGAGGCCGGCGCTGAACTGCTCCGCCGGGTCGTGTGGGGCCAGAACGGGGGCCAAGGCGGCAACCGTCACCAGAAGGAGAACAAACACGGCTCCGAAGAGAGCGGGGCGGTTGCGTCTGAACCGGCGCCAGGCGAGGGCCAGGAAGGTTTCCGACGCCTGGGGCGCCATCGCCTCGCCCAGCGGTGAGGCCTGTGAGGTCACCGCTACTTAGCGGCCTTCCAGAGGTACTCGTAGCGCAGGGTGTGCTCCGGATGGGCAAAGTCCTGGGGCTCGCCCTGGAGCTTCTCGGAGTGGGCTATGTCGTACTGGCCGTTGTAGACCGGCACCCAGACGGCGTCGTCCATCAGCTTCTTAAAGAGCTGCTGGATGACCTGCATGCGGGCGGTCTTGTCCGTCATGGCGCGCGCCTGGTCAGCCAGTCTGTCGGCCTCCGGGTTGGCGTACCAGGACCAGTTCCAGCCGCCTTGAACGGCGGAGGCGGAGCCGAGAATCGGGCCGTAGAAGTCGTCCGGGTCGGGGTAGTCCTGAATCCAGGCCAGGCCGCCGGACCAGACCAGGGGCACCTTCTTGGGCGTGCCCGCATCGTCGATGACGGTGCTGGAGGCCAGCGTACGCAGGTTCATCTTGACGCCGATCTTGGCCAAATCCTGCTGAATGGACTCCGCCAGCTTGGGCTGCGGGTCGGTGGAGATGGCCTCCATCGTGGTCTCAAAGCCGTTGGGGTAGCCGGCCTCGGCCAGGAGCTTCTTGGCCCCCTCCGGGTCGTAGGAGTAGCCCTGGTAGCCCTTGTCGTAGCCGGGCATCAGGGGCGGCAGGATCTGGTTGGCCACGGTGCCGCGGCCGCCCATCAGCTTGACGATGCGCGCCTTGTCTACGGCCATGTTCAGGGCCCGGCGCACGCGCACGTCAGTGAAGGGCTTCACCTGCGTGTTGATGGCCACGTAGATGGTACTGACCTGAGGCTGGGTGGTCAGGCGGTTCTTCCAGGCCGGGTCGTCCTTGATGCGCGCGTATTCGGCGGCGGGGATGGGGTCGCCCATCAGATCCAGCTCACCCTTCTCCACGCGCAGCAGGGCCACTTCCGGGGCCACGCCCACCTGAATGGTCACCTGGTCCAGCTTCGGCAGGCCGGACATGAAGTAACCTGGGTTCTTCTCAAAGGTCAACTGCTGGCCGGACACCCAGTCCTTGAAGACGAAGGGGCCGGTGCCCACGGGGTGGTGGCCGAAGTTGTCGCCCCACTTCTCGACTTCTTCCTTGGGGACGATGAAGGCGAAATTGAGGGCCATCTTGTTGAGGAAGGTGACATCCGGCTGGGCCAAGGTGAATTCAACGGAGTAATCATCCTTGACCTTGATGCCGGAGACGGAGGTCGCCTTGCCGTCGATGAATTCCTGCGCTCCGGCGATGCCGGTATAGAAGCCGGCGCCGGGGCTCTTGGTCTTGGGGTCAAGCACGCGGGTGATGGTGTAGGCCACATCGCTGGCCTTCAACTCACGCCCGTTGTGAAACTTGACTCCCTTCTTCAGCGTGAAGGTGTACACCTTGGCGTCAGCGCTTACCTGCGGCATTCCGTCCGCCAGGCGCGGCTCCAGGTTGGTCGTCTTGTCGTAGTCCAGAAGGCCGTCGAAGACCATCTTCTCGGCGGGCCAGTTGGTCCAGTCGTAGCCGATGGCGGGGTCCAGCGTGGCCAGGTCATCCTTGTAGGCCACGGTCAGGGAACCCCCGGACTGCGGCCCACTTGACGCCGCAGCGGGCGTCTGGGAGCCGGCTTGCTGGTCGGGACCCAGCGAGGACTTGCCGGAACAAGCAACCAGGGCGGCGGCCAGGAGCGATACCACCGTCATCACGGCGGCCAGACGCAATGGCCTTCTAGCTTCAGGCTCTCTCAGCAAGAATGTTGACCCCCTCTTTTGGCCCACGTAACGTGGGCCAAATATTGGGGAATTAAGATTCTCTTTGACCCGTTAAAGTCCTGCTACAGAGAAGTTATTTTCCGAGAAGAACGGAAGTTGCGACCTCGATTCGAATTGGTGGGTGGGGCAGTGCCTTCTATCGCACGTGCATGACCGGCCTTCACAACCTCAAGCGGGCTCAGGTCCTTCGGACTCTTTCGAGCATGGGCTGGTATGTTGCACGCGAAGGCGCCAAACACATCTACAATTCCCTGTGACGGTTATGGAAAACGCCCGGGCGGTCTGCCCGGGCGTCGTTTCGTCGCGGGGTTTTGTCCCTGGGGCTACCTCTCCAGGTGGCAGGCCATCAGATGGCCGCCGCCCACGTCCCGCAGTTCCGGCTCCACCTGCCGGCAGATGTCCATCACGTAGCGGCAGCGGGTGTGGAACCGGCACCCGGACGGCGGGTTCACCGGGCTGGGCACGTCGCCCTCCAGAACGATGCGCTCCCGTTTCAGGGTCGGGTCCGGCTCCGGTATGGCCGACATCAAGGCCTCCGTGTACGGGTGCTTGGGGTTGGCGTACAGCTCTTCAGCGTCCGCCATCTCCACCAGCTTGCCCAGGTACATCACGCCCACCCGGTCGGAGATGTACTTCACCGCCGCCAGGCCGTGGGCGATGAAGATGTACGTCAGCCCGAACTCCGCCTGCAGGTCCACCAGCAGGTTCAAGATCTGCGACTGAATGGATACGTCCAGGGCCGACACCGGCTCGTCACAGACAATAAGCTTCGGGTTCAGGGCCAGGGCCCGGGCCACCCCGATGCGCTGCCGCTGGCCGCCCGAGAACTCATGCGGGTAGCGGCGGGCGTGCTCCGGTGAGAGGCCTACGACCTCCAGCAGCTCCCGCACCCGCTTCTCCTTGGCGGCCCCGCGTGCCACCCCGTGGATGATCATCGGCTCGCCGATGATGTCCCCCACGGTCATGCGTGGGTTCAGCGAGGAGTACGGGTCCTGGAAGATGATCTGCATCTCCCGCCGCAGGCGGCGCATCTGCTCCCGCTGCAGGCCCATGATGTTCTGTCCCTCAAACCAGACCTCGCCCTCGGTGGGCTCCTGGAGGCGCAGAATCACCTTGCCTGTGGTGGTCTTGCCGCAGCCCGACTCGCCCACCAGGCCCAGGGTCTCGCCCTTGCGCACGTTGAAGCTGACCCCGTCCACGGCCTTGACGTGGGCCACGGTGCGGGAGAACACGCCCTTGGTGACCGGGTAGTACTTCTTGAGGTCCCGGACCTCCATCAGCACCTCGCCCGGGGCGACCTCGTGGGGTGCGGATGAGCTGGAGACGGGACGAACCAACTCTGCTCCTGCCATTACGACGCCGCCCCCTTCAGCGAAACCTCGTTATGCAGCCAGCAGGCCACCTGACGCCCGGGGCCCGCCTCCAGCAGGGGCGGCTCCTCGGTGCGGCAGATGTCCTGGGCATAGGGGCAGCGCGGGTGGAACCGGCAGCCGGACGGCAGCCGCTGCGGGTTCGGCACCACGCCCTCGATGACGTGCAGCTTCTCCCGCCCGCCGGGGGCCGTGCCG
>CALMNP010000335.1 GCA_937868875.1 uncultured Bacillota bacterium
AGGATTCGCCCCTGACCTGTCGAATGGAAGTAGAGACCAACTATGCGCGTAATTGCTGGAGTTGCCAAGGGTCACCCCCTAAAAGCCCCGAAGGGACGGGGAACCCGGCCCACGTCGGATCGGGTGCGCGAGGCACTCTTCAACGTGCTGGCGGCACGGGTCCCTGAGGCGCGCGTGCTGGACGGGTTTGCCGGCACCGGCGCCCTGGGCATCGAGGCCCTCAGCCGGGGCGCGGGGTCCGCCGTCTTTGTCGAGCAGGACGGGGGCGTGGCCGAGGTCATCCGCGACAACCTGCGGCGCACCGGCCTTGAAACCCTGGCCAGGGTGCTGGTGCAGGACGTGTCCCGCACCGGCCCGCTGACGCCGCTCGGCCCCTTCAATCTCCTCTTCCTGGATCCCCCCTATGACAGGGGCTGGGTGCAGCGGATGCTGGAGGCGGTGGGCCCGGCCAACCTGCTGGCAGCGGACGGGCTGCTCATGATTGAGCACTCAAGACGCGAACCGGCGCCGGAACGGGTGGGAGAACTGGAGCGGCTTCGGCAGCTCACCTATGGCGACACCGTCATCTCCATCTACAGCGGGAGGCGCAGCCCTTGAGAATCGCAGTCTACCCGGGGAGCTTCGATCCCATCACCAACGGGCACCTGGACATCATCGAGCGGGCGACTCAGCTCTTCGACCGCGTCCTGGTCGTCGTCTTCCGCAACGTGGGAAAAACCCCCATGTTCGACGAGGAGGAGCGCCTGGAGATGATTCGCGAGGCCACTCGCCACCTGCCGCAGGTGGAGGTGGAGGCCTCCGACGAGCTGACGGCGATCTTCGCCCGGCAGCGGTCCGCCACCGCCATCATCAAGGGCATCCGCTCCATATCGGACTTTGAGAATGAGATGAAGATGGCTCAGATGAACAAGCGCCTGGAGCCCGGGGTGGAGACGCTGTTCATGATGACATCCGTGCAGCACTCGTTCCTCAGTTCCAGCATTGTCAAGGAAGTAGCGTCCTACGGTGGCTCGGTGGAGGGATTGGTGCCTCCCGGCGTGGAGGTCCGTCTGCGCGACCGTGCCGCAGTGAACCGGCGCGGCGGAGGGAAGGCCTGATGGAGCTGGAAATCCTGCTGAACCGCCTGGAGGCGCTGGTGGCTGACAGCCCTCGCCTGCCCCTGACCGGCAAGGTGCTGGTGGATGCCCAGGAGATCCTGTCGCTGGTCCGCGACCTGCGTCTGACCCTGCCGGATGACGTGCGGGAAGCGCGGCGCCTCCTCGACGAACGCCAGTTGATCATGGAGGAGGCCCGGGAAGAGGCCGCCGCCGCCCTGTCCAGGGCGGAAAACCAGGCCGACCGGCTGGTGGATGAATCCACCGTGCTGCTGGAAGCCCAGGAGAAGGCGGAGAACCTGGTGGCCGAATCGGAGCGGGTGGCGCGCGAAATACGCCTGCGGGCCCGCGAGTATGCGGACGAAACCCTGGAGCGGCTGCAGGGCCAACTGGAGCGCATGCTCGAGACTCTGACCCACAACCGGGAAGACCTGCGGCGGTAGTTCGGAGGAGAGACATGGCGGCGCATAAGACCCCCGCGGCCCGCTGGAGGTGGGCCGCGGTTCTGCTGCTCACCCTGGTGGTGGGCATCCTGCTTTACTTCACGCCAACGGGCTACATGATCGTTCTCCCCGGCGTAACCCGGCCCACGGCGAACCTGGTCACGGTTCAGGGCGGCCACAAGGCGGCTCGGGGCCGTTTCCTCGTGGTCACAGTGGCCACGCATTCGGCCAACCCCTACATTTATCTGTTTGCCCGCCTCTGGCCCCACGCGGCCCTGGAGCAGATGCCCCAGGACCCCACCACCATGGAGGTGGAGGGGCAGCGGCAGATGACCACGAGCCAGGCCCTGGCCGCCGTCGTGGCGGAGAAGACGCTGGGACTGACGGCCCGGGTGACCGGCACCGGGGTCCGGATCACCTCCGTGGTCAAGGGAGGCCCGGCTGACGGCGTGCTGCTGGCGGATGACGTGGTGACGAAGGTCGCCGGCCACGAGGTCCAGTTTCAGGACCAGCTTCGGGACGAGGTTTCCCGGCTGCCGGTCGGCCGGCCCGTGCACCTGGCGGTTCGGCGCGGCGGGGCCTTGCTCGATCTGGTGGTGACGCCGGCGCAGCATCCCAGCCGTCCCGGTCGTGCCGCCCTGCTGGTGGAAATTGATGACGACAGCATCCAGTACGAGACGCCGGTTCCGGTTACGATAGACGCGGGAGGCATCATTGGGCCCTCCGCCGGGCTGATGTTCAGCCTGGAGGTCTACAACCAATTGAACCAAGGCGAGGATCTGACCCGCGGCCGCATCATCGCCGGCACCGGCACCATCCTGCCGGACGGCCGGGTGGGTCCCATCGGCGGCGTCGAGCAGAAGGTCATCGCCGCCGAACGGTCCGGCGCCACCATCTTCTTCGCCCCGCTGGACGACGCTCCGGCGGCCCGGCGCGTGGCCACGAAGGTCCAGGTGGTGCCCGTCGGCCACCTGGAGGACGCCATCCGCTTCCTGCAGGCCCTGCCAACTGCTTCCGGGGCGCAGGGCGCGGCCTCGGGCCGGGCCGCCTGACGCCTTTCCTTGACAAGCCGATTTTGCTATCCGTATAATAAGTTCTGTCTGTTAGAGGGTGGGTTCTCGTGCGCATCGATATCCGTGATTTGAAGCACAGCGTCGGTGACCACCGGACCGAGAGCTTCAGCGAGCCGGTTGGCGCGCTCTCCCTCGGCGACGATGAGGTGCGCTTTCCCGAGCCCGCCCAGGTCAGGGCCGACCTGTTCAATACCGGGGACGGCATTCTGGCGGACGTTGACGTGAAGGCCGAGGCGGAGCTGGAGTGCAGCCGCTGCCTGAAGCCCTTCCGGGTGCCCCTCAAGGTTCACTACCGTGAAGAGTTCCGGCCCGAGTCGGCGGCGCCTGCCGTCGCCGAAGGACCGAAGCCGCAGAACCCCCGGCATCAAAGGGCCAGGGCGGAGGAGGAGCCGGAGGAAGAGGAGTCCGGGGAGATTTACTCCACCTACACCGGCGATGAGATCGACCTCAGCCAGAGCGTGGAGGAGAACCTGTTCCTCAACCTGCCGATGAAGCCCCTCTGCCGGCCGGACTGCAAGGGGCTGTGCCCGCAGTGCGGACACGACCTGAATGAGGGCCCCTGCACGTGTGAGGAGCCCATTACAGACCCGCGGCTCGCCGGACTCCGGGAGCTGTGGGAGCAGCGGAACAACAAGCACTAAGGCTGACTGGGTGCGATTAAGGGGGTGGAAACGTGGCTGTACCGAAGAGGAGAATGTCCCACGCGCGGCAGCAGAGCCGCCGGGCCAACTGGAAGCTCACCGCCCCGAACCTGGTCGAGTGCCCCCAGTGCCATCAGCCCAAGATGTCTCATCGGGTGTGCCCGAATTGCGGCTACTACGATGGGCGCGCTGTGACCGCCGAAGAGACCACCGATAAGAAGAAGAAGGCATAACGCCCCAGCCTACCGACAAGAAGCCCGCCCCCGGCGGGCTTCTTGCGTTGCGGCCAAATCGCGCCCCAGGGCTTGCCTTGGCACGAGGCCCCCGTATATACTAGCTTTAGCATCTGCTCCTAAAAGGTGGTTCTATGGCGGCCGGAATGCAGAAGCGTGAACGCCAGAAGGAGCTTCGCGAGAGGCTTCACGACAACCCCTTCCTCAGTGATGAAGAGCTGGCCAGGGTCCTAAACGTGTCGGTGCAGACCATCCGGCTGGACCGCATGGCCCTGGGCATCCCCGAGCTGCGCGAGCGCACCAAGACGGTGGCCGAGCGCACCTACGGGCTGGTTAAGTCCATGGGCGCGAAGGAAATCGTGGGTGAGCTGGTGGACCTGGACCTGGGCACCTCCGGCATTTCCATTCTGGAGACCACCGAGGACATGGTGTTTGAGAGGACGCGCCTGGTGCGAGGGCAATATATATTCGCCCAGGCAGAGAGCCTGGCCATCGCCCTCATAGACGCCGACGTGGTGCTCACCGGGCTCTCCAACTCGAAGTTCAAGCGGCCGGTCTACGCGGGCGAGCGCCTGCTGGCGAAGGCGGAGGTCATCCGCCGCCAGGGGAACCGCTCCGTGGTCCTGGTGGAGACGCGGGTCGGTCAGGATAAGGTGTTCCGCGGCAAGTTCGTGGTCTTCGCCGTGAGCGGCGCAGACCTGGGCGTGCCGGACCTGACGCCGAGCCGCAGCGCCTTCAAGGGGGGGCCGGAAGAGGAATGAGAATAGCGGTAGACGCCATGGGCGGCGACCACGCTCCTGGTGAAGTGGTCAAGGGCGCGGTGGCCGCAGCCCGCGAGTTTGGACTGGAGATCGCCCTGGTGGGGCGGCCCGACGCAGTCGAAGAGGGCCTGCGGGGCGTGGGCAGATCCGGCCTGGCCGTTGAAATCGTGCCGGCCAGCGAGGTCATCGGCTTCGACGAGGCCCCGGTGCAGGCCGTCCGCCAGAGGAAGGACTCATCGTTGGTGGTGGCCCTGCGGCTTTTGAAGGAAGGCAAGGCTGACGCGGTGGTCTCCGCCGGCCATACCGGCGCCCTGATGGCAGGCGGGCTCTTCTCCGTCGGGCGCATCAAGGGCATCGACCGGCCGGCCCTGTCGATCGTCGTGCCCACCCGTCACGGGTTCACCTGTCTCCTGGACGTGGGCGCCAACGCCGACTCCAGCCCGGAGAACCTCCTGCAGTTCGGCCAGATGGGCAGCATCTACACCGAGCGGGTGCTGGGCGTGAACCGGCCCCGGGTGGGGCTGCTGTCCATCGGCACCGAGGAGGAGAAGGGCAGCAAGCTGACCAAGGCCGCCTACGCCCTGCTCAAGGGCTGCGGTGTCAACTTCATCGGCAACATGGAGGCCCGGGACATCCTGGAGGGCGCCGCGGACGTCGTGGTGGCCGACGGGTTCTCCGGCAACGTGGCCCTGAAGGCCACGGAGGGCGCCGTGTCCGTGCTGATGGGCTTCATCAAGGAGGCCCTGACCAGTTCCCTGACCACCAAGCTGGGCGCCCTGCTGGTGAAGCCGGCCCTCAAGCGTGTGGCGGGCCGGCTGGACTACGCCGAGTATGGCGGATCGCCCCTCCTCGGCCTGGACGGCGCCATCATCAAGTGCCACGGCAGCTCCAGGGCCAGGGCCATCCGCAGCGGCATCAAGGTGGCCCGCGACTACGTTCAGAACGGATGCATCGACGTGATTCGCAGTCAGGTGGCGGAAGGCTGAAAAGCTCCTCCCGCCGAGCACGTAAGGCCAAGGGGGGACCGTGGGTGCTGAAGAGTGAGCCTGTGTCTTCGGTGGAGTCGGGTCCGGAACAGCGGGTCCGGCCCGTGGGCATTGTGGGTTTGGGTTCCTACCTGCCGGAACAGGTGCTGACCAATCAGGATCTGGAGAAGATGGTGGAGACCTCGGACGAGTGGATCAGGACGCGCACCGGCATCCGGGAGCGGCGCATCCTGCCCCCGGACCTGGCCACCTCGGACATGGCCCTGGAGGCGGGGCGTCGGGCCCTGGCGGATGCCGGGGTGACGCCGGACCAGGTGGACTGCATCATTGTCGCCACCGTTACGCCGGACACGCCGTTTCCCAGCGCAGCCTGCCGCGTCCAGGACCGGCTTGGCTGCAAGCGCGCCGCCGCCTTCGACATCAACGCCGCCTGCCCCGGCTTTCTCTATGCCGTGACCGTGGGCAGCCAGATGGTCGCCTCGGGTCTGTATGAGACCGTCCTGGTCATCGGGGCGGAGACCCTGTCCCGCGTCACCGACTACCAGGACCGCAATACCTGCGTGCTGTTCGGCGACGGGGCGGGAGCCGCGGTGCTCCGGCCGGTCGGCAAGGGGCGCGGCCTGCTCTCCTCGGTGCTGGGGTCAGACGGTTCCGGCGCCGACCTGCTGTACCAGGCCGCCGGAGGATCGCGCCTGCCGGCCTCGGCCGAGACGCTGGCGAAGCGCCAGCACTACCTGTACATGAACGGCTCGGAGGTCTTCAAGTTTGCTGTCCGCATCATGGAGGAGGCCTCGCTGGAGGCCCTGGCCAGGGCGAACCTCACCGCCGAGGACGTGGACTTCTTCGTCCCCCACCAGGCCAACATCCGTATCATTGACTCAGCCCGCCGGCGGCTGGGCGTGGACATGGACCGGGTGGTGGTCACCCTGGACCTGCTTGGCAACACCTCTTCATCCTCGATTCCGCTGGCCCTGGACCAGGCGGTACGGGCGGGGCGGATCAAGGATGGCGATGTGGTGGTGGCCGTGGCCTTCGGGGCCGGCCTTACCTGGGCCGCCTGCGTACTGCGCTGGGGCCGCTGACCCGGACGTTCCCGGGAGCGCTGAGGAGGGATTCCCATGCCCCGTGTTCACGTTGTGACCGACAGCAGTTCGGACCTGACGCCAGAGCTGAAGGAGCGGTACGGCATCGCCACCGTGCCCCTCTACATCATCTTCGGCGAGCAGGCCTACCGCGATCAGGCGGAGATCAGCACCCCCGGCTTCTACGACAGGATGGCCTCGGGCGGCGTTCTGCCGCGCACGTCGCAGCCGTCCCCGGCCGACTTCCTGGCCGTCTACCAGGCCATCAGCGAACCGGGCGAGACCATCGTCTCGGTTCACCTCTCCCAGAAGCTCTCCGGCACCTTCCAGTCCGCCTACATGGCGAGCGGCATGGTGACGGACCGCACCGTCATCCCGGTGGACTCCGGGACCGTTTCGACCGGGCTCGGCCTGGCGGTCCTGGCGGCTGCACGGGCGGCGGAGCAGGGGCTGCCGGGGGAGGCGGTGGCGGAGGTCGCCTCCCGGACGGCCGCCCGCATTCATCACATCTTTGCAGTCGACAGCCTGGATCACCTGCAGCGCACCGGCCGCATCGGCCGCGCCGCCGCCTTTGTCGGCGGGTTGTTGTCAGTCAAGCCCTTGCTGACCATTGAGGACGGCATCGTGGCGCCCCTGGAGAAGGTTCGGGGCAAGAGCAAGGTGCTGGGCCGGATGGTGGAGATTATGGAGCAGCGCACGCCGCCGGGCAGGTCCATCGTACTGACGCTGCCTCACAGCGGCCCGGCCGAGGAGTCGGCGGAACTGGAGGCGCAGATTCGCCAGCGCTGGGACGTGCGCGAGCTGGTCCGCGGCTGGATCGGCCCGGTGGTCGGCGCCAACGCCGGCCCCGGTATTCTGGGCACGCTCTGGTACGAGGTCGAGTGATGAAGGGACGCCCTCCGGGGCTGAGGAGGATGCATGACCAAGACGGCGTTTTTGTTCCCCGGCCAGGGGGCCCAGTACCCCGGCATGGGGCGTGACCTGGCCGCTGCCTACCCGGTGGCGCGACAGGCCTTGGAAGAAGCGGACGACATCCTGGAATGGGGCCTGAGCCGGCTTTGCTTCGAGGGGCCGGCGGAAGAACTCGAGCTGACCGAGAACACGCAGCCCGCCCTGCTGGCCACCAGCGTGGCCTGCCTGAGGGTGCTGGAGCAGGAGGGTATTCACTGCCAGATGGCGGCCGGCCTCTCCCTGGGGGAGTATACGGCCCTGGTGGCGGCAGGGGCCCTCGATTACGGCGATGCCCTGCGCCTGGTGCGGCGCCGCGGCCGTTACATGCAGGAGGCGGTTCCGCCGGGTGAGGGGGCGATGGCCGCCCTGCTCGGGTTGGAACGCTCCGTGGTTCAGGAGATCTGTGAGACCGCGCGGCCGGTGGGCTGGGTGGAACCGGCCAATTACAACTGCCCCGGTCAGATTGTGGTGGCAGGAGAGACCGCCGCCGTGGAGAGGGCCGTGGAACTGGCCCGCGAGGCCGGAGCCCGCCGGTCCGTACGGCTGCCCGTCAGCGCCCCCTTCCACTGCCGCCTGATGGAGCCGGCGGCGCGCCGGCTGGACCATGACCTGGCCGAGGTGGAGTTCCGGCCCGCCGCGTTCCCCGTGGTGGCCAACGAGAGCGCCCGGCCGGTGCTCAGGCCGGAGGACATCCGACGCGCCCTCAAGGCCCAGGTGAGCTCGCCCGTGCTCTTCGAGGACTCCCTCCGGTACCTGCTGGAGCAGGGGGTCACGCGCTTCATTGAGGTGGGCCCGGGGAGCGCTCTGACAGGGTTCGTCCGCAAGGTGTCCCGAGAAGTCGAAACCGCGCGGATGGAGGACCCTGGCACACTTGGTAAGCTCCTTGAAACGGTAGGGAGGGTTTGCTAAGATGTTGCTGACGCATCGGGTGGCCATCGTCACCGGCGCTTCAGGCGGCCTCGGCCGCGTTATGGCTGAGTCCCTGGCCCGCGAGGGGGCAGCCGTCCTGGTGCATTACGGCACCCGGGCGGAGGCTGCGGAGGCCGTTGTCGCAGGCATCAGGGAGCGTGGCGGAAACGCCGTCGCTCACCGGGCCGACGTCACCGACCCCGCTCAGGCGGAGGACCTGGTAGACCGGGCCGTGCGCGAGTTCGGCCGGCTTGATATACTGGTGAACAACGCCGGGATCCGGCGAGACACGTTGCTGCTCCGCATGAAGCAGCAGGACTGGGAGTCCGTGCTGGCAGCCAACCTGGGGGGCGTCTACGCCTGCACCCGGGCGGCGTCGAAGGTCATGCTGAAGCAGCGCTCCGGCCGCATCATCAACATCGCGTCCGTGGCCGGGCTGATGGGCAACGCCGGGCAGGCCAACTACAGCGCTGCCAAGGCCGGTGTCATCGGCTTCACCAAAGCTGTGGCCCGCGAGCTGGCGTCCCGCGGCATCACCGTGAACGCGGTGGCCCCCGGGGCCATTGATGCAGGCATGATGGACGACGTCCCGGGGGAGACCCGGGAGGCCTTCCTGCAGCAGATTCCCCTGGGCCGGCTGGGCGCGCCGGAGGATGTAGCCGGGGCCGTGGTATTTTTGGCCTCCGACCTCGGCAATTATATTACGGGTCAAACGCTGGCCGTCGACGGCGGCCTGACTATGCAATAGACAGCACTCGTTTGACGGAGTTCCGTTGGGGAGGTGAGCCGGGAGTGGCAGGCAAGGAAGCGGTTTTCGATAAGGTGAAGGAAATCATTGTGGAGCAGCTTGGGGTCGAAGAAGAGCAGGTCACCGCTGAGGCCTCGTTCATCGAGGACCTGGGTGCGGACTCGCTCGACATCGTTGAGCTGATCATGGCCCTGGAAGAGGAGTTCGACCTAGAGATCCCCGACGAGGACGCCGAGAAGATCTCCACCGTGGCGGACGCCATCGCGTACATCCGCGAGAACCAGTAACAGGACTGGTGCAGAGTCCCGCCGGGCGCATGGGTCCCGCGCGGGGCTCTTTTGCTGGAGGCCCTTCTGAGGGCAGACTCCGAAGCCCGGTTTCCTCGGATCCTCAAGGTCACAGCCACCGCGTGGGAGCGGAAGGCCGAAAGGGAGAGACGACTTGCAGCGTCGCGTAGTCATTACTGGGATGGGAGCCGTGACCCCTCTGGGGCTTGGCTTGGACCAATTCTGGGAGGGCCTGGCGGCCGGCCGCTCCGGCGTCGGCCCCATCACCCTGTTCGATACGGCGCGGCACGACTGCCGCATTGCCGCCGAGGTGCGTGGTTTCGTGCCAACGGACTTCCTCGATCGCAAGGAAGCCCGCCGCATGGACCGCTACACCCAGTTCGCCGTGGCCGGCACCCGCATGGCCCTGGAGCACGCCGGGCTGGACCCGGCCCGGGTGGACACGAGCCGCATGGGCGCCATCTTCGGCACCGGCATCGGCGGTATCCAGACTCTGAGCGACCAGTTCCAGATTCTTTATGAGAAGGGCCCGTCCCGCATCAGCCCGTTCTTCATCCCCATGTTCATCCCCAACATGGCGGCGGGGCAGATTGCCATGCAGTTTGGGCTGAAGGGCTTCAACGAGACCGTGGTGACGGCCTGCGCCACGGCCAACAACGCCATCGGCGATGCCTTCAAGGCCATCCAGTGGGGCATGGCCGACGCCATGATCACCGGCGGCTCGGAGGCGGCCATCGTGCCCCTGGCCGTGGCCGGGTTCAGCTCCATGAAGGCCCTGTCCGAACGCAACGACGAGCCGGAGAAGGCCTCGCGCCCCTTTGATGCCGGCCGGGACGGCTTCGTCATGGGCGAGGGTTCCGGCGTGCTGGTGCTGGAGAGCCTGGAACACGCCCTGGCCCGCGGTGCCGACATCCTGGCCGAGATCGTGGGCTACGGCTGCACCGCCGACGCCCATCACCTGACCGAGCCCGCGCCGGAGGGAGAGGGCGCCGCCCGCGCCATGCGCGTCGCCCTGGAGGACGCCGGCATCGCCCCGGGCGAGGTGGATTACATCAACGCCCACGGCACCTCCACGCCCAAGGGCGACAGGTTTGAGACCACGGCCATCAAGAACGTGTTCGGCGACCACGCCCGCCGACTGGCTGTCAGCTCGACCAAGTCCATGACCGGCCACCTGTTGGGCGCAGCCGGCGCCGTAGAGATGATTGCCTGCATCCAGGCCATCCGCCACGGCGTCCTGCCGCCGACCATCAACCAGGACACCCCCGACCCGGAGTGCGACCTGGACTACGTGCCCAACCGGGCCCGCCCGGCACGGGTGCGGGTGGCCCTCTCCAACGCCTTCGGCTTCGGCGGGCAGAATGCCAGCCTGGTGGTGCGAGCCTTCGAGGAGTGAGCCTATCGTGCAGACCCAGCCCCTGAACGGCCTGCTGGAGAGGCTGGCCGAACTCACCGGCCGGCGGCCCGGGGGGGCCGGCGCCTACGAGGCGTCGCTGACCCATCCGTCGTTCGTCAACGAGTCCGGCCAGGAACTCCCCAGCAACCAGCGGCTGGAGTTCCTGGGCGACGCCGTGCTGCAGCTGGTGACCTCTGACTACATCTTCCGCCGCCACCCGCACCTGGCCGAAGGCGAGATGACCCGGCTGCGGGCCTCGGCGGTGCGTGAGGAGTCGTTGGCTGCAGCGGCCCGCCGGTTGGGGCTGGGCGCCTACCTGCGGCTGGGGCGGGGCGAGGAGGGCACGGGCGGTCGCGACCGGAATTCCGTTCTGGCCGATGCCTTTGAATCCGTGGTGGGGGCGCTCTTCCTGGACCAGGGCCTGGAAGCGGCCCAGGCCCTGGTCATCGGCAGCCTGGAGCCCATCCTGGAGGCGCGGGAAGCGCGTCCCCAGGGAAAGGATCCCAAGACCGAGCTGCAGGAGTATGTCCAGCGCTGGTCGGGAGGGGGGCTGGCCTACCGCCTGGTGAGCGCTGAAGGGCCCGACCACGACAAGCGCTTCCACGTGGTGGTGGCCTGGCGCGAGCAGGTCCTGGGCGAGGGTGAGGGGCGGAGCAAGAAGGAGGCGGAGCAACGGGCAGCGGAGGCCGCGCTGCACAGCCTATCTGATAATAAGTGAGCACTTTCAGTCTTTTTTAACCCCTTGCAGGAGAACCTGCTCACTCCCTCGAATAGCAGATGGCACGAAGCACTTTTCTTGCATTCCGCCATCCTACCTCAGTTCTCGGGGAGTGACGCCCGTTGGAGGTCCTCAAGGTGTCAGCCCAGTCCAAGCCAAAGTCCGTTGCCGGCGCGCTCGCGGCCGTCCTGCGGGAGAAGGGCTCTGCTGAGATGCAGGCGGTGGGGGCCGGGGCCGTCAATCAGGCCATCAAGGCCATCGCCATCGCCCGCGGGTTTGTGGCGCCCAACGGAATTGACCTCATTGTGATTCCTGCCTTCTCCGAGATCGAGATCGATGGCGAGGAGCGCACAGCCATCAAGTTCATTGTGGAACCGCGTTAGTTCCTTGCGCTTTGCTCAGAGCCTGGACATACCGGGGCTCACCTAGTAAGGGTGAGCCTTTTTCCGTGTTCCTGGACTTGCAGGTTACGAAGGGACCCAGGAGGACAGAGGACCTGGACCAGGTCCTGAAGGAGGGCCGGGGCCTGCGCCGGGGTGCGCAGGAAGGCGCTCTGGTGATCTATCACGAAGTAACGGATAT
>CALMNP010000336.1 GCA_937868875.1 uncultured Bacillota bacterium
GCGGGTCGCTGTTCCTGGATGAGGTCCACGCCCTTTCGCCGGCCTTGCAGGCCAAACTTCTGCGCGTTTTGCAGGAGCGGCGGGTGCGCCGCGTCGGCGAATTGGCGGAACGGCCCGTGGACGTGCGCGTTCTGGCATCGGCCAACGTCGATCCGCTGGAGGCGGTGGCCCGCGGCCTCCTGCGCCAGGACCTGTACTACCGCATCAACACGGTGACCCTGGAGCTGCCGCCCCTGCGGGAGCGGCCCGAGGACGTCCCGGTGCTGACCCACCACTTCCTGCGCCAGTTGGCAGAGACCATGGACCGGCCCGGCCTGGCCACGGACCAGGCCGTCGACCGCCTCTTCCGGGCCTACCCGTGGCCCGGCAACATACGCGAACTGGAGCACGCCCTGGAGGGCGCGGCCGGCCTCGCGGAGGGGGACGTCATCCGGCCCGAGCACCTGCCCGTGGCCCTGCGGCAGTTTGCCCTGGAGACGGAGGGGTTGGATGGCGCGGCTGCGGACGAGCGGACGCCGGCGCCGGGGATGGCGGTCCCAGGCACCGCCGTTCCCGAAGCCGTAGCGCGCGGCGCCACAGCACCAGGCGCCGCGACCGCGATGCAGGCGAACGCGGCTCCGGGCTACTCCCGGACCCTCCCGGAGGCCCTGACAGGGCACGAACGATCCCTCCTGGAGCAGGCCATGGCTGAAGCCGGGGGCAGTATCTCCGGGGCTGCCCGCCTCCTGGGGATTCCTCGACAGACGCTGCAATACAAGCTGCGACAGTACGGAATAAGGAGTTCCGTGCAGCAGTGACCTGGCCATGACTAAGGGAGCCCCTCGGCTCAATGCCGAAGGGCTCCAATATTCAAGCGTTAACCCACTTCGCGTGCCAGGAGTCTGGATTTCAACTCCTTGGCTTGTTTCTCACTTGTCTTCTTCTGTGACTTCTCCATTTGGTCCAGTTCCATCAGGATTTGCTGATATCGACTGCCGGAAATGACCCCCCTATTGAGGGCTGACTTAGCAGCAGCTCGGACAAAAAGCCGATCTTCCCGAGTCAGCATACCTACCATCACCTCATCGGTCGGGGCGCGCTTTGCCACTCGGTTTAAACGCATTGGTGCTCTCCTAGCTTTCATGCTATGCCTCACCCCCTCGTCCCGTCTCTATTATACCTTGTCTTGTCAGTTCGTACCCGGCGTTTTCTATCAGTCCTGTGTAGAGCTCCCCGATGGCCATGTCCTCGTCCGTCATCGGATTCAGTCCGTCAATAGTAACCACTCCGATGACGTCAGTCCCGTGCTTCAAGGGTATGCACACAAGTGATGCGTAAGACGAATTTGAATCCGGATTGGGCTCCCATTCCTCTTCCGCACGGCAGTCGTCCCACCTTTTTGACCGACCGAGCCGGTAGGCCCGGCCAGCCAGGGACCTGTTGACGCTGAGGCGTCGCTCACCAATGTAGTGGTCCGGGAAACCGGCGCTGGCAAAACCTAGGATCAACTCCCCGTCCTCTTCAATCCAAAGGCCACACCTGTGGCGCTCGCCAGACCGATGCTTGATGTCCAACGCGAGTGTCTCTATGATTTGCTTCACCACGGCTGTGGGTGCATTAGGGTCGCCTTGGGATTCCCAGCGCAGCCGGTTGAGGCTTGAGACGTGGGAGGTAGCTCCAGCCAAGGCAGCAGCTAACTGTGCAGCAGCAGCGCTGCTAGTCCGGCTCACCTCACGCTCCTTGGCGAGATCCTCCTGCAACAAGTAGATACGGTTTTCGCGGCCCATCGCATCAGACAAGCGCTTGGCTCCCAAGTTCATCCACCGGAGGACCAGGTACAGACCGAACAGAAGCATCACAGCCGCGACGTTGAAGAACCACGTGGGGAGACGATTGGCAAGGCTAACCCAGAACTCCTCGGGTGGCATGTTGGATCCTCCGCCCTTCCCTGGAGATTGATGGAGGCCGAATTCGCCGTCAATCACCCCTATCCCTTTCAGAACCAGCACGCTCAATGGGAATAGTGGCAACGTGGGTGCCCAAAATTCGGCGCGTCAGTGACAAGTGCTTAAAGCCCCCAGAGGCGCTCAGCCTGTGGATCTTGACATACGGTGCGTGTGGCACGGTCTTTGCTACAACCTCACAGTAGTTCAACAGTTGAGAACCCTTGGGAGGCGCCTATGAATCAATCCCGACGCCTGGGCATT
>CALMNP010000337.1 GCA_937868875.1 uncultured Bacillota bacterium
CTCCCCGGATGGCCACGGCCATCCCCTTGATGATCGCGTTCCAAGCAGCAGAAAGGGCCTCCACCACAGAACGGCGGAGGCCCATCTCCATACAACATGGGCGTCAGGCCTGCCCCAGGGGGGCAGGGACTGATGGTTCCAGCCTCGGCAGGCGGACGGGCGTCCCTTGGACCTAACGGTACCTGCTGTCTGTGGCAGCTATTCCATTGTTGAAACGTTGTTAGCTTAACACAGGGGCCGAGGGGCCGTCAACTAGGCCTCGGTCTTGATGCCGACGCGGAGGGGATTGACGCGGACGCCGGGTCCCATCGTGGCGGCGAGGGTCACCGTCTTGATGTATTGCCCCTTGGCGCCGCTCGGCTTGGCCTTGAGCAGCGCGTCCATGAAGGTCTGGAAGTTCTCCAGCAGCTTGGCCTCATCAAACGAGGCCTTGCCGACGGGCGCGTGAATGATACCCACCTTGTCGGTGCGGTACTCGATCTTGCCGGCCTTGATCTCGCGGATGGCGTTCTTGACGTCGAAGGTAACGGTGCCGGTCTTCGGGTTGGGCATCAGGCCCTTGGGGCCCAGGATACGGCCCAGCTTACCGACGGCGGCCATCATGTCCGGCGTGGCCACGGCCACGTCGAAATCCATGAAGCCCTGCTGCACCTTCTCCACCATATCCTCAGCGCCCACCACGTCAGCGCCGGCCTCTTCGGCCTCCTTGATCTTGTCGCCCTTGGCGAAGACCAGGACCCGGGCCGTCCTTCCCGTGCCGTGGGGCAATACCACAGCGCCGCGAACCTGCTGATCAGCGTGGCGCGGATCAACGCCCAGCCTGACAGCGGCCTCGATGGTCTCATCAAACTTGGCGGTTGCGGTCTTCTTCACCAGGGCCACAGCCTCACTCGGCTCATACGACTTGGCGCCGTCAATGAGCTGCGAGGCCTCTCTGTACTTCTTGCCATGACTCGGCATTTCGCAGTCCTCCTCGTGGTCGTAACGGTGATGAGCCTCCCACGGTGGTGGCGGCTAGTCCGTAATTTCAATGCCCATGGAACGGGCGGTACCTTCAACCATGCGCATGGCCGCCTCAACGCTGGCAGCATTCAGGTCGGGCATCTTCTGAGTGGCGATCTCCCGCACCTGCTGGCGCGACAGCTTGCCAACCTTCTTCTTGTTGGGCTCGCCCGAAGCGGTCTCCAGGCCCAGGGCCTTCTTCAGAAGCACGGACGCCGGCGGGGTCTTGGTGATGAAGGTGAACGAGCGATCCTCATAAACCGTGATTTCCACGGGGATGATGAGGCCCGCCTGCTCCTTCGTCCGTTCGTTGTACTCCTTGCAGAAACCCATGATGTTGATGCCGTGCTGGCCGAGAGCCGGACCGACCGGGGGCGCCGGGGTGGCCTTGCCAGCGGGAATCTGGAGCTTGACCAGGGCGACGACTTTCTTGGCCACGTCTCTTCCTCCTCGATACAGTGTGGTGCGTTCGGACCGCGGGCCCGGCCCGCAGGCCCTCCCACAGGCCGCTGGGCGGCCTATAGCGAGCCCCGTTAGGGCGTGCTATCGTTTGCTAGAGCTCCTCCACCTGGTTGAAGTCCAACTCCACCGGGGTTTCCCGGCCGAACATGGACACCAGCACCTTCAGCTTGCCCTTATCGGCAAGCACCTCGTCGACCACGCCGACGAAGCCGGTGAAGGGGCCGCTCACTACCTTGAGGCTCTGGCCGACCTCATAGTCGGCCTTCGGCCGGGCTTCGTCCATCCCCATCTGCCGCAGGATGACCTTGACTTCCGGCTCCTGCAGGGGGATGGGTTTGGAGCCGGACCCGACGAAGCCGGTGACGCCGGGCGTGTTGCGCACGACGTACCAGGATTCGTCGTTCATCAGCATCTCCACAAGGACGTACCCGGGGAAGACCTTCTTCTTGGAGACCTTCCGCTTGCCGTCCTTGATCTCAACCTCGTCCTCCATGGGAACCAGAACGCGAAAGATCTCATCCTGCTTCTCCATGGTCTCGATGCGCTTTTCGAGGTTGGCCTTGACCTTGTTCTCGTACCCCGAGTAGGTGTGGACTACGTACCAGTGCTTCTCCATAAGATAAAGGTCCCCGACGCGAGCTGCGCCCGGGACACCACACCTCCAGCTCGCTAGTGCAGAACCGTCTTCAGCCCGAAGCTGAAGATATTGTCGACTCCCCAGATGGCCGCACCGAAGAGGACGACGGCCACGAGCACCACGGTGGTGTAGACGGTGGTCTCACGCCGCGTGGGCCAGACCACGCGCCGCAGTTCAGCGCGGGTGTCCTGGAAGTACTTGACCATGCGGTCATAGGCTGCCTTCAAGCGATCCATGGGCGAATCTCACATCCCGTTGGCGGTGTTGGTAGAGAAGGACAAGCTGGACATAAAAATATGGCAGGCCAGGAGGGATTCGAACCCCCAACACGCGGTTTTGGAGACCGCTGCTCTACCAATTGGAGCTACTGGCCTACGCATGCTCTTTGCCTTGTTAACGAGCCTCGCGGTGCACCGTGTGATGCCGGCAATACCGGCAGTACTTCTTCAGTTCGAGGCGATTGGGGTCATTCTTCTTGTTCTTCACGGACGTATAATTACGCCTCTTGCAGTCGGTGCATGCCAGCGTAATGATCTGGCGGTTTTCTGCCTTGGCCATGTTACTTCACCTCGCACGGTGCCCACCGAAAGGAATCGACCCACCTGGGTCGCTCAATAACTTTACCACGCACATTACGGACGTGTCAACCGGGCGTGACCGCGGTACCCACGGGGAACCTTCCCCAGTTTCGGAAGAAATATGCGCCGGGGAGGGTGTGTGCAGCCTCCCCGGCGCCTCGTTTGCCGACGGTCCGTCCTGACCGCCTATTCAGCGATGCTGGTGACGACACCGGCGCCCACGGTGCGGCCGCCCTCGCGGATGGCGAAGCGCAGGCCCTCTTCCATGG
>CALMNP010000338.1 GCA_937868875.1 uncultured Bacillota bacterium
ACGTACACGGACGTGTAGAGCCAGCGAGGAGCGTCCAGCCAGAAGAGCTTCATGACGATGCCCAGCAGGGCCGCGCCCCAGGCCACGCCGAGGAGCGACCAGCCCCACGGCCCGCGCAGGGGCAGCAGGCAGAAGGGCGTGTAGGAGCCGGCAATGAGCACGAAGATCATGGAATGGTCCACCTTGCGGAGGGCCACGGCGGCTCGCGGCGACACCCGCAGGGCGTGGTAGAGCGTGCTGGCGGTGTAAAGCAGAACGAGGCTGGCCCCGAAGATGGCGAACGAAACCACGTGCCAGGGGGTTCCCAGCCGTGCTGCCAGGATGACCAGGACGACCAAGCCGGCCACGGAGAGGAGCGCTCCGATCAAGTGAGTGATGGCGCTGCCGGGATCCTTCAACCTGAATCGGGAACGCGATGATGCCTGCGACCTGGCCATGGGCCGACCGACCTCCCCGTCTCTTTCTGTAAAGACTATATCACTACTGCGAACATCAAACAAACGATTCGCCGGACGACTTTACAGATGCTGGCACGACGAAACGACGCCGCAGATGAGGTCGCCCGCACTTTCCCTGGTGGCGGAGCACTCCGTACCTGATGACTTGAACTATCTGGAGCCCACCCGTTGCAGGACCTCCTCCACCAGGGACCGGAGGGCGGCGCTCTCACGCCTGACCTCCGCCAGATCACTCTGGATGCGGTGGAGGTCCTGCTGCATGTCGTCGATTTCCTGCTCGGCGTGGAGATTGACGGCGTAGTCGATTTCCGCCTCGACATGCGAACGCTCCTCGGCCCTGTTCTGGGCCATCATGATGACCGGCGCCTGAATGGCGGCCAGGGAGGAGAGCGCCAGGTTGAGGAGGATGAAGGGGTAGGGGTCGGGCGCCGCCGGGCCGCGGCTGACGTTCCAGACCATCCAGGCGACCAGGGCCGCGATGGCAATAAAGATGAACGTCCAGGAACCCCCGAACCCGGCCACCCGGTCCGCCACCTTGTCGCCCAGGGTCAGTTCTTTGCCAAACTCTTCATTGAGATGCCGGACTACCGTGGTCTCGTACTCCTCGCGCACCTGGGACAGCTTGTCCGGGTTAGCAGCCATGTTCGTAGCGCCTCCTGCGTCACACGCAATCATTTTCATGAGTCCACATAAGTCCACGCATGACTTCAACGAAGCCCGGTGCCACGGGGACCTGTATGGCGCCGGCCCCCCACCGACCAGTTCTCCCGCCGGCAGGGCCCTGTTCCCCGGCCCAATGGCCGGAGGGGAAGCCGGAACCTCCGGCGAAGTCTGAGTACAGGCTACGGCCTTCTGCGCTCCGAGTGGGAGGCCGCGCGTAAGGGAGGAGGAACGTCCACTTGACCCGTCCCGTCCTTGTTGAGCCCCAGACGCTGGGGGGAATCCCCTGTCTGCACGTCCACCCGGCCCAGCTGACCGGACCTGCTCCGCTCGTCCTTCTCTATCACGGGTGGAGCTCCAAAAAGGAGAACCAGGTGGTGGCCGCAGAGTCGCTGGCCTGCGACGGCTACCGCGTGATTGCACCGGACGCCCTGCACCATGGAGAGCGCGACGCCCTGCCCGACTACGATTCGGTCCAGGCCATGGTGCGCTTCTGGGACGTCGTCATCCAGACCGTGGAGGAGGCCCAGGGAATCAAGCAGGAGGCCGTGGCCCTCGGGCTGGCCGACCCAGATCGCATCGGCTGCGCCGGCCACTCCATGGGCGGCATGGTCACCGCTGGCGTCCTGGCCCGCTACCCCTGGGTTCGGGCCGCCGTGACGTTCAATGGCAACCCCTGCTACGAATGGCTCAACGGCTTCTTTCATCAGCAGCAGCACGCGCCGGGGCCATCGGCGGAGGAACAGGCGCGCCTGGAGCGCTACAACCCGGAGCGACTCATCACCCGGATGGCCCCGCGGCCCCTTCTCCTGCTCCACGGCGATGCCGACCCCGTCGTGCCCATCGTCGGCGACCGCCGCTTCATGGAGGCGGCCAGGACCCACTATGCCGAGCACCCGGAACGACTCCAGATGGAGGAGGTGCCCGGGCTGGTCCATGTGGTCACCGTGGGCATGGTCGAGTCCATGCGGGAGTGGTTCCGGTGGTACCTGCCGCTGAGCTAGGCAGTGCGCCGGTTCAGGGGCTAACCCCGAGGTGATCGTCTTGTTTCGCCAGAGCCTGACGGGCCCGGCGGCCGGCCGGAAGGCAGGAAAGCCCTGCCCGCCGGGGCGAAGAATGGCGGCAGCAGCCCCGGTCCTACGGGATGCGCCCGGCCCGCCTCTGTTCTTGCCTACCAGGTGTCGCCGCCGCCCGGCGGCGGCCAGGAGCCCAGCATCCGCCGCAGCAAGGTCACCTGTCCCGCGTGGTAGCTGTTGTGCGAGGCGGTAGCCGTCAGCCTCTCTGCCCGGGTCTTGTCCGGATGGGTCGCTGTCGGCGCCCCCGCATCCTGCTGCGCCTCGCGCCGCGACTCCGCCAGCCCAGCCTTGAAGCGGGCCACGGCATTGAGCCACGCCTGCTCACTCTCGGGCGCCGCGCCCCCCGGCCAGGAGTCGGACGCGTGCGGTGGCTTTTCGGGCTCTATCCCGTGTACGAGCGAAAGGCCGAAGTCCTGCCAGTAGATCATGTGGCTCAGCAACTGCCAGACGGTGTAGGGGCTTCCGGACGGCTGCTCGCCGGCCAGCCGCCAGTCCAGGCCGTCGAACACGTTGGCCGTCAAGACGTGGGCTCCCCGGCCCTCCAGAGCGGTATCCACAAGACGTTCCAGCATGGGCATTCCTCCTGCAATCAACGGTCAGGGCCACAATCGGAGCGGGACATGACTGATCCGGGATCCGGGTTCAGAGGTAACGCCTCAGAACGTAGGAGAATTGCCGGGATGAGCGGCCTCGATGAAGCCAGCCTGGCGCAGGGTGTGGGCCACGCCCATGTAGAGGTTGCCGCCGCTCTGCCCCGTCGCCGGTTCCGTCGGATAGGCCTCGACGATGCCGGCCCCATTCCGTCGGGCGTAATCCACGGCCGCCTCGGTGAGGGCCTGCATCAGCCCCTGGCCCCGCGCCTTGCGATCCACGAAGTAGCAGACGATGGACCACACCGGCTGTTCGTCCAGGGGCCGGAGGCGCGGCGAACTGTTCAGCCGCGGGAAGTCCTGCCGCGGCCCCACGGAGCACCAGCCCACGGGCTTC
>CALMNP010000339.1 GCA_937868875.1 uncultured Bacillota bacterium
CCCTTGAACGGCAGGCCATCGCGCCCCACCGCCATGATGCGCAGGGGCCCACCGTGGGAACGCTGCCGGGAATGAAAGAGCGTCGTGTCCAGACCGTTGGCTACGACGACCGCCTTGCGCCCGTAAAGGCTCTCCAGGCGCCGGGCGAGAGCGGGCGAGACGGCGAGCAGAGCAGCGGCCACCTGATGGCTGATGCTCACGGTGGTTTGAACCCCGGGGGGCAGACTTTCGGGTTCCCAAACGTAGGGGTCTCCCTGGGCGAGCATAACGCGGGTTGCCGGCCAAACGCGCTCCAGATCATGGTTCTGGGTCCAGAAAGAACTGATGGCCACGTCAGCGCCATCCACGGCATCGGACAGAAGCCGGTCCACAGGAACCTGCACGAATTCCGTACGGAGGTCCATCCACCGCGGTTTCGCGCCGTGGGCCAGCACCCGCACGCGGTGGCCGCGATCGGTCAGCCAGTTGGCCTGTTCGAAGAAGATCTTCATGCCTCCGGTCAGACCCGTCTGAATGGCCAGATAGTCAATGGCCAAGTGGACGTGGGCCTGCTGCGCATACGCCGCCGCGTGCTCCAGAAGGTCGGCGAAGGAGCCGGCCGCGGGTGCGCCATCCAGCGCCTCCCGCCAGGCCCCGGCACGACGGTCCCCGGGAACGGCAGCCAGAGCCTTGAGTGCACCGGGCCCGTCGCCGGCCAACCAGTGGGTGAGGGCCATGGCGATGTGGACGCGAGGATCCGCCGGGCGGCCGGCCAGAGCCCGCCGCAGCCAGCGTTGGCCCTGTTCCACCTCTCCCTGGAGCGCAAGCGCGACCCCGAGATTGTGAAGGTCCCACCACTCTGCCTCCGGCCGTTTCGCCAGGGGCACAAATGCGGTCGCGGCTCCGGCCAGGTCCCCATTGCGGGCCTTGACCAGCGCCTGACGGCGTTGGCGGCCCACGGGATGCTTCTGCAGATGGGTGAGGTATACGGCTTCTCGTTCCAGATTCAACGCGCCAATGTTAACGTCGGCCACGAAAGACCGCCCTCCTATGAAAGAGACCCGAAGCAGCATCGCCTTCGGGTCTGCCTGTCAGCCTTTCTGATTGAGGAAAGCCGCCTCGCCGTCCGACCATTGCTGGGTGGAGCGGTAGGAAGCCAGGGTCTGGCGGTCCCGCGCTGATGTCTGCAGCTTCTGCCTCAAGTCAGCTACAGCGGAATCCGCCTTTTCCTGTAGCATTTGAGCCTGCCGGCGGAGGGCCCCTACCCGGGTGCTCTGGGCTGGCGTCAGGGAAGCCCCTTCTCGAAGCGCTTTCGCCAGTTGCTCCATATGGCTTTGCGTGCTTTCCAGTCGTTCAAGCACGAGATCAGAGGTTTCAGCCTTGAGGTGCCGCTCTTGATCCGCCAGGCCTTCTTCCAGCTGTGCAATCAGGAATTCGATGTCAACCACTGTCAAATCCTGCTTCCTCTGCCAATCTTAAAGAATGGCGGCCGCCGGCGTCGCAGCCGGAGTCTGGGATTGCGTCGGTGCAGCGCTGACGGCAATCTGGTGCCAGGCGTCGCGCAAGGTCTCCAGGGCCTGAATGGCCGCGTCGAGCATCTCGGGTTCCCGTTTTAGCTGGGCCTGGAGGAGGCGGGTCAGCGAGAACTCGTAAAGCAACAGCAGATTGGCTGCAATCTCACCGGTTTCAAGGTTAAGCGTCGCCACCAACTCCTGCAGGATGGCGGCCGCACGGTCCGCCGCCATGCGAGCCGTGTCGGCGTCTCCCTGCTCAAGGCCGCGGCGGGTCTGCTTCAGGAATCGGAGCAGTCCATCGTAGAGCATGACGAGCAGGTGTCCCGGACTGGCGGTCTGAATCCGGGTCTCAAAGTACTGTTGATACGCCTTGGCGGTCAAAAGCGGCGACCTCCTTGTCTGCGCTTCCCGTCCGTGGGTGCAAGGGTGTGTTCGTCGTTACCGGCCGGGGTTCATCAGCATGCTGTTCAACGCTGCCGACTGGTCCTTCAGCTTGCTAAGAGCGGTCTCCATGGCCGTGAACTGCTGCCGCATGGTCTGCTCGCGCAGGCCCAGCCGGTCCTGCATGGATTTGATGCTCTTGCTCAGGTCGTCCATCTGGGACTTCAAAGACTTTTGCTTGACGTCCAGCAGACCGGTCCCGGAGTCGGTGTAGCCCTTGATGTAGTTCCGCACCCGGCCCGCCACACCGGTGCTGGGCTGAAAGGCCTGCACCTGCAGGATGTTGCTGCTGGCGCCGTTGGCTGCGGTGATGTTCAGGCGAATCTGCGATGTATTGATCGCGCCGAAGGTACTGGTGATGACACCCTGGCTGTTCCCGTTGACCGAGGTGAGCAGCTTCCAGGCGCTGCCGTCCCAGTACTCGATGGAGTAGTCTCGCACGCCGTTGGCGGACGCCGGCTGCGTGGCGGAGTCCAGGGTGTAGACCACCAGCTTGTCGAGGGTGCGGGTGGTTCCGAAGTTGATGGTGAGGGTATCGGGGAATGTGCCCGGGGTGTTGTCCTGCCAGCCTACGCCGGTGGTGCCCCAGGCGGCGGATGAGGTCTGCCCATTCAAGACGTTATTGGGGTCAAAGCCGGCGGCCGTACCGCTGGCCGTCGCCGTGGAGCCGGCTGTAGCCAGGGCAACGTTGGCCTCGTTAACGCCGAGGAGCTGCCCCACGGCGTCCAGGTTATCGGTCAGGGCCTGCCTCAGCTTGGTGTCGTCCACCTGGAGCTTCTCGTAGTTGGCGTTCCCGTATTTGCCTGTGGTCACACCGATATCCGTAAAGTTCTTGTAGACCTGGGTGCCGGGAACGACGTCCATCACCATGGAACGAAGCTGAGCCTTGATCTGGTTGGCGGTCGGGTCACCGAACAGGGTTCCGCCCTTCTTCGTCTTGTCGTCCCAGGACGTCTGCTGGTTGATGAGGTCAATCAGCGAGTTGTACTGATCAGCAAAGTCGTGCACAGCCTTGACGACGGCGTCGTAGTCCTGACCGACGGTAAGGCTGACCGTTCCGGTGCTCGGCTTCTTGAGTGTCAGGGTGACGCCCGGGATGACGTCGGAAAGGGTGTTGCTCGCACGCTGGACCGTCAGGTTGTTGATCTTGACGATGGCGTCCTGAGCGGCCTGCACAGTGTTCGGCACCCCGCCCGAGAGGATGCCGATGTTGGTCAGCACGTTCCCGCTGTCGGTAAAGGCGATGGGAGTGGAGCCAACCGTCTTGGAGGTCATGACAAGCTGGTAGTGCGTGGCGTCCACCTGTACCACCGAGGCCGTGACGCCGATGTTCGGAGTAGCGTTGATCTTGTCGCGGATGGAGTTCAGGCTGTCCGTAAGGCCGACCTGGATGGTCTTCCCGTTAATCTGCGGGTTGCCGGCCTGGTTCAGGGCGGCGGCCGGATCGGTGGGGCCTCCCGGAGGGGCGGCTGAGGCGACGATGTGGGCCTGAGCCAGCTGTTGCACCGTGAGGCTGTAGCTGCTGGCAGCAGCCGAGGAGGACGCCGTGGCGTCAAACACGGTGGTGTCGCCACTGATGGCCTTCTTGGCATAGAATTTGAGCTTGTCCGCGAGATCGGCCGCCCGGGACTGAAGGTTGCTCAGGCGCGTATTGATGTCGCGCCAGGCGTTCGCCTTGTCCTGGAGGGTCGTCTGCTTCTGCTGCAAGAGTTGGATGGGCCGGGACTCCACGGCCATGAGCTTCTGAATAATGCTCTCCGTGTCCATGCCCGATACCAGCCCCGAGAGCGACAGGTTGCTAGCCATCAGCTACTCCCCCCTTCTAGGCCTTCTTGTCGACGACAAGTCCCAGCAGTTCTCGCATGGCCGCCGCCAGGTCCAGCATCTTCTCCGGCGGGATTTCCCGCAGGACCTGCCCGGTCCGGGTGTCGACGATCTTGACCATGATCTCCTTCGTGGCCTTATGAACCGAGAACTTGGCCTGCACATTGAAGATCTGGGCTGTCTTGCTGAGGTTCTCGGCAACCCGCTGCATATCCTCGGCCTTTTGCCTGGCCGTAGGAGCCTCGTATCTGTCTCTTATACACATCTCCGAGCCCACGAGACAGGCAGAAATCT
>CALMNP010000340.1 GCA_937868875.1 uncultured Bacillota bacterium
GAGGAAGAGGAGGAATCGTCGTGACTCGTTCTCCGTCTCGCCGCGGAGCGGCCCGCTTGGTCGTGCTGCTCCTGGCCGTAGCCCTGCTGGTTCCGACCATCGCCATGGCGCAGTCCCAGCCCGTCCCCGGCCCCTGGAAGAACGCCCGCGTGGTCAAGCCCGGCGTTCAGGTCCTGGTGGAGAGCAAGCTGGACCTCATCAAGGACAAGAAGGTCGGCATCATCACCAACCCCACCGGCGTCATGGCCGACCTGCAGCATGAGGTCGACTATCTGGCCAATGCTCCAGGCGTCAACCTGGTGGCGGTCTTCGGCCCGGAGCACGGCTTCCGCGGCACGGCCCAGGCCGGCGGCTCCGAGGGCTTCTACATCGACCCCAAGACCGGCCTCCCGGTCTACGACACCTACGGTAAGAGCGGCAACGCGCTCAAGGACATCTTCATCAAGTCCGGCGTGGACGTAGTCATGTTTGACATCCAGGATGCCGGTTCTCGCTTCTACACTTACATCTGGACCATGTCTGACAGCATGGAGGCGGCCGCCCTTGCCGGCAAGGACTTCATCGTCCTCGACCGCCCGAATCCCATCAGCGGCATCGACGCAGAGGGTCCGGTTCTTGACCCGGCCTTCAGCACCTTTGTCGGCCGCTATGCCATCGCTCAGCGCCACGGCATGACCGTCGGCGAATTGGCCCAGATGTTCAACGAGGAGTTCCTGCCCGCCCGGACCGGTGGCCTCAAGGTCAACCTGACCGTCGTGCCCATGGAGGGCTGGAGCCGCGACATGTACTATGAGGACACCGGCCTGCCGTGGATCATGCCCTCGCCCAACATGCCCACCGTTGACACCGCAGTGGTCTACCCAGGCACCTGCTACTTCGAAGGCACCAACCTGTCCGAGGGCCGCGGCACCACGCGTCCCTTCGAGCTGATCGGCGCCCCCTATATCGACGGCCGCCTGGCCGAGGCCATGAACGCCCTCAAACTGCCGGGCGTCATGTTCCGCGAGGCCTACTTCACGCCTACCTTCTCCAAGTGGGTCAATAAGCCCGTCGGCGGCGTCCAAGTGTTCGTCACCGATCGTCGCGCCTTCGATCCCATCCGCACCGCGCTCAACCTGATCATCGAGACCAAGAAGCTGTACCCGAACGACTTCGCCTGGCGGTCCGATAACTGGATCGACAAGCTCTCCGGTTCCTCCTACGTCCGCACCTCCGTCGATGCTGGCATGAACGCCGACGAGATCATCGCCGGCTGGCAGGATGGCCTGGGCGCCTTCAAGGCCATGCGGGCCAAGTACCTGATCTACACCCAGACGCGCGGCCAGGGTCTCTATCGTTAAGGAGGCGTTCTCCCGATCATGACCTGTGCCAAAATGCGCAGCCCTCGGCGCTTGGGCGCGATGCTCCTGGCCCTGGCACTCTGCCTTGGCCTGCTGGCTACCGGCGCCGCATCGGCCGACCCGGCAGGACCCGGTCCCTCCATCGAAGATGAGCTGCTGAGCCCGCCGAAGCCCAGCTCCATCAGCCCCCACGCCAACCCGCCGGAGTGGGCCGAGGCCTGGAACCGGGCCAACAACCCGCCCCTGACCCTCAGCTACGGAACGCCGGAGAAGGTCGGCATGCTGCCGGAGTACATCGATCAGATCGATGCCGCCGTGCAGTCCGGCATCACCGCCGACAAATACCCCGGGGCCGTGGTCATCGTCGTCAAGGACGGTGTGGTGGTCAAGCAGAAGGCTTACGGCTACGCCCTCCAGTACGAGAACCTGACCCAGAAGCTGCCCCAGGACAAGTGGATCGCCATGCGGCCGGACACCATCTTTGATATGGCGTCCGTGTCCAAGCTGTTCACCTCGACGGCCGCCATGCAGTTGGCGGAGCGGGGACTGATCAACCTGGACGACCCGGTGGCCACGTACATCCCGGCCTTCGCCGCCAACGGCAAGGAGGCCGTCACCATCCGCCAGCTGCTTACCCACACCTCGGGCTTCCCGGCCTGGCTGCCGCTCTACAGCGCCTATCCAACGCCGGAAGCCCGCATCCAGGCGGTCTATGACGCCAAGCTTATCAACCCGCCCGGCAGCGCCTACCTCTACAGCGACCTGAACATGATCACCATGGGCAAGGTCGTTGAAACCGTGTCGGGCCTGCCCCTGGATCAGTTCGTGGCCCGGAATATCACCGGGCCGCTGGGCATGAAGGACACCGGCTACAACCCACCGGCCTCCGAACTGCAGCGTATCGCCGCCACCGAGTACCAGCCCTGGACCGGCCGCGGCATCGTCTGGGGCACGGTGCACGACGAGAACGCCTACTCACTGAACGGCGTGGCAGGCCACGCCGGCGTCTTCAGCACCGCCTACGACCTGGCCATTCTGGCCCAGACCTTCCTCAACGGCGGCCGCTATGGCCAGGCGCAGATCCTGAAGCCCGAGACCGTACGCGACATGCTGACCAACATGGTCCCGCAATTCCCCGGCGACGACCATGGTCTGGGCTGGGAGCTCAACCAGATGTGGTATGAGGAGGCCCTGGCCAGCGGTGTCACCGCCGGCCACACCGGCTACACCGGCACCTCCATCGTTGTCAACCCGCTCAACAACACCACGGTCATCCTGCTCACCAACCGGGTGCACCCCAGCCGCAACAAGGGCACGATCAATCCCTGGCGGCGCTACGTGGCCGACCTGGCCGCCCGCGCCATCCCGGTGCGTCCGGCCACCGGCCAGTCCGCCTGGTTCTCTGGCATGACCGACCGACGCACCAACACCCTGTCCCTGCCCGTGACCCTGGGCGAGGGCAGCCGGCTCAGCTTCCGCACCTGGTATCACACCGAGGACGGCTCCGACTTCGGCTACGTGGAGGTCTCCACGGACAACGGCCTGACCTGGTCCCGTCCCTCCGGCACGCTGTCCAGGGCCGGACGTGAGGAATCCAGCGACGGCGTCTTCACCGGCACGACCGGAGGCCTGTGGGTCAACGCCACCTACGACCTCTCCGCCTTCCAGGGTCCGGCC
>CALMNP010000341.1 GCA_937868875.1 uncultured Bacillota bacterium
TTCATTCCCCGCAGCACGGCGCACGAGTTTCTGCTGGAGGAAGAGTCTGAGGCCATGCTACCGGTGACGGTCCTGGCCGGCATCAACGAGAGGGCGACCAAACCCCTGCCGGGTTCCACCAAGGGGTCTGACGGCAAACCCGACCCATCAGGAGGGAGCGGCTCAGACCAGCCCGCTTCCCCCAGACTGCCGCCTCTCTTTGTGGATGGAGCCTACCTGCCGGGCGAAGTCCCCCGCTCCGGCGCCAACGAAGCCGAACTCATAGGTGCTGCGGTATTCCGCGGCGCCAAGATGGTAGGTGAACTGAACGGTGACGAGGTGCGCCTGACCGGCCTGCTCAGGGGGAAAGCCCGCAGGTTCTTTGCAGCCGAACCGGATCCCAAGTTCCCCGGCTATTATGTCGGCCTGGATATTCGGCGGGCCAGGGAGCCGTCCGTGCGCGTCAGCTTTGACGGCGAACGCCCCATCGTGGACGTGAACGTGCGCCTCGAAGGCGAGATCACCTCCATCCAGAGCCTCTACGACTGGACCACGGCGGAGAACCTCTCTGTTTTGCAGGAGGCCACCGCAAGAGACCTGCAGAAGCGCATGCAGAACCTCGTCAGGCGATCCCAGCAGGAGTTCCATGGGGACATCTTCGATTTCGGCGATCGTGCACGCGGGCACTTCCTCCTCTGGAAAGACTGGGCCGACTATGACTGGAACCGACACTTCCCTCAGGCGCAGGTGAACCTCCAGGTAACCTTCGAGCTTCGGCGCGTTGGCCTCCAGCTCTCGCCGTCGCCACCGCCTGCAAGCATGCCCCAGCCGGGGCCCAGGGGTCAGGAGCAGGGTGGGGGAGGCTCGCCATGACCATTGGCGTCCTCTTCGCCGGTGCCGGTATCCTGTGGACCTTGCTGTACACCGTCAATTTCGGCCGCTGGGCCTGGGCCACCGGCAGCAGACGGGCCGCCATCGGCATCTGGCTGCTGGCCGCCGCCGTCCTGGCAGCGCCACTGATCGTGGCCCTACGGAGCTAGCATGGGAAAGGGCCGGAACCCAGGAGCGGTTCCGGCCCTTCGCTGTGTCCCGGCCGGCTACTGCCTGATGATGCTGTCCTGGTGGCGGTCCTGGGACCCCTTGGGCACAAAGGTCTTGCAACACGTGTCCATGCAGGTGTGGGCCGAGTCCTGGGACAGGGTGGAAGCTTGCATGGCGTCGATGCGGTCGGGGGCCTGGGCAGCCCAGTTGTCGGTGGCGATGAGAATCTCGCTGGCGTCGCAGAGGTTGTTGCTCTTCCAGTAGTGGCAATTGGAGACTGTGCAATGGACCGTCATCTGCGGCATGAGAAAGCACCTCCGCCACTAGAATGCCCTGGTTCGCGGCCTCGTAGAATCAAGTAAGGCAGGGCTCTCAACCAACCCTGCGGGGCTCGTGGGAGGGATGATGGGTGAGGAGGGCGCAGGTTCCGCGCGACTGGCGACACGCAGGGTTCGGGGCGGGACTCCTGGCGGCCGGTCTGGTCCTGGTTGCCCTGGCCGTGGTCAGGCCCTCCGCCCTGGGACGCCAGATTGCCTCCGGTGTGCGAATTCCAGCGGAGGTCTCCCTCAGGGATCTGGCTCTGGAGCCCATCAGGCAGGGGAACCCGCAGAAGTCTCAAGTGGCCCTGGCCATCAACGTGGCCTGGGGCAATGAGTACCTGCCGGACCTGCTGGCGGCGCTGAAGCGGCACCAGGCAGTGGGCACGTTCTTCCTGGTGGGCGACTGGGCCATGAGATTTCCCGACCTGGCCCGTCGGATCGCCGACGGTGGGCACGAGATCGCCAGCCACGGTTATACCACCGTCGACTACCGGGGCCTTTCCGCCGAGGCCCTGCGTCATCAGGTGGACGACTCCGCGGAGGCCATTATGAAGGCGACGGGCCAGCGCCCCGTCCTCTTCAGCCCTCACAAGGGCGAGTGGACACCGGAGCTGCTGGCCCTGCTGGAGGACAGGAAGTACCTGCCCATTCATTGGACGGTGGACACCGTTGACTGGATGAACCCGTCGCCGGAGGAGATGACGGCTCGGGTGCTCAACCGGGTCGGGCCCGGCAGCATCGTCCTGCTCCATCCCACGAAGTCGGCGGTACAGGGCCTCGATGGTATCCTGACGGGCCTGGAGAACAAGGGCCTCCAGGTAGTCAGCGTCAGTGCCCTGCTGGACCCGAATCCGCTGACGGTCGGTGGGCCCTCGGTCTGGGACCCGGCCGCCGGCGTCCAGGCCGTCTGGGTCACCCCCGGCGCCGACTAGTCATTGAGCCGGAAGAGCCAGAAAACGGCGCTCTTGTCCCAGCCCAGGTCCCAGGGTACGTGCCAGCGGTCGGCCGTGTGAGTGTTGACCAGGGGGTAGCCCTTGGAATCAAAGGCGGTGATGATCGAGAAATGCTGAACATCGTTCTTCTCGTCGAAAGCGATGATGTCGCCGATCTGCAGTTCCCGTAACGCACCCTTGGGGAACTTGTCGCTGGGGGTGGTCACGTCCGCATACTTACCCTTGGCGATGCGCTTCGCCTTACCGCTGTACTGCAGCCACCGGGCGAAGGCATCCGTCTGAACCCAGGCCACGCTCCCGCCACCGCCGTAATGCCAGGAGCCATCCTGGCGGAGGCCGCCGCCCTCCTTCTTGTCGCCGATCGCCTGGGAGACGAAGTTGGTGCAGTCGCCGCCGATGCCGTTGTAGTCGCGGTAGCGGGAGTTGTACTTGCCGTCATTGCCGGCGCCCCAGGCGCTGCCGGCGTACTTATCGGCGTAGGCCGCGGCCTGAAGACGGTTGTAGCTCCGAACCTCGACGGGCTCGGGAAGCGGGGGAGGCGTGGGGTCAACTCCGTCCGGAAGGGCTTTGCCCACCGCTGGAGTGGGGCGGTAGACCAGGGTGTCGTCGCCCAGCGGATCGGTGTACCACTCACGGCGGATCAGCCATGTGCCGTCCTCTTTCACCAGCTCCAGCCAGTGCCGGGTACCGACGCCGAAGTGGTTGACCACTCCGGCGGCCTCTTCGTCCGGGTAGCTGTACCCCAATCGCAGGGACACGACGACTCCCAGCTGTACCGTCTCCCCCCGCGGTCGAAACCAGCTGATCTTTACCTCGGGCTGGCTTTCCACAATGCGGACCCCGCGGTTGTTCGCCCACAACTGCATGTAGCGGGCCCGGTTTCGCTCGTGGTCCAGGGCCCACTGCGCCGTACGACTGCCCGGCAGGTACAGATTGGCCAGGCCGGAGGCATCCGCTCCGGTGATCACCAGGCCGGCCCGATAGCCGTAGATCTCATTCAGACGCGGCTGAATCTCCTCACGTGTGATCGTTTCCGACCGGGGCGCCGTTTCGGCCAGGCCCCGGGTCGGTGTGGCCGGGGCCAGGAAGAGAAGACCCAGGACAAACGGGATGAGCCAGACCCGCGATCCTTTCCATCTCAAGGCCGACAATCCTCCCCAAAGGTGTTGCGGCGCCGCTCGCAGTCCTCTAGCCATCTCTCCTGCCATCGCATTGCGAGCGTCTGGTTCAGGAGCGGCGCGGCAACCTTAGTCTCCTCCGAATCAGACCCGGCCTTGTTAGGATTCTGTCGCCAGCGGAGCCAAGCAGGACCGCTGCAACCAGCCGTGTTCTTTCCACCCATGACGTAACGCCGCAACACATGACATCAAGTGCTGCGGCGCTGCCTGTGGCCTTAGGGAGAGGGGGGAGGGTGTGCTCAGCACGGGCCTGGCTCTGTTTGGCGCCATCTGCTGGGGTGTGGCACCGATCTTTGGCAAACTGGGTTTGGAGCGCACGGACCCGGCCACCGGACTGGCTGCGCGCACCCTGGTGGCAGCCAGCCTGATGGGCAGCTGGGCCCTGGCCTCGGGACGGCTGTTCGCTGTGCAGCAGATCCCGCCGCGGGCCTGGATGCTGGTGGCTCTAGAGGGGCTCCTGGGGACCCTGCTGGGAGACCTGGCTTACTATGCCTCCTTGAAATGGGGCGACGCCGGCGAGGTGTCGCTGGTCATGGCCTCGGCCCCACTGGTCACTCTGCTGCTGGCCGGGTCCTTTCTGCAGGCCCCCATGAGCTGGCAGCAGGGAATGGGAGCGGTCTTCATTGTGAGCGGCGTGGCCCTGCTGGGGTGGGAGGAGGGGAAGCGCGGGGCGCGCCGCACCTAAGGACCGGATGCACGCCCGTGCCGGGCGCCCTCTTTCAAGACGCGGAGCGTTGCCAGCGACCCGTCGGCAGGCCCTGAAACTCGCAGCCGCCCCTCAGCCACCAGCCGCATTTGTTCCAGCACCTGGGCGGTGACCCGCTCGCCCGGGCCGATCAGAGGAATGCCCGGCGGGTAGCACGTCACCAGTTCCGCCGCGATGCGGTCCTCAGCCTCGTCCAGCGGAACCGCCTCCGAGGGGCGAAAAAAGGCCTCGCGGGGCGTTATCTCCGACGGCGGCAGAGGTGGCGGCGGCGGCGGGGGCAGGACCGCCCGCGCTCCCGGCCGCAGGTCCGTGCCGGGCGTCGTCTGGACCAGGTCCTCCAGGGCTCCCAGCAGGACCTCCACATCCTTCCGGCCCGAGCCGGGGCCCAGCATGAAGAGCACCCCCGCCAGGTCCGACATCTCCGCCTGAATCCCATACCGCCGGCGGAGGAGAACCTCGGCCTCCTGGCCGGTGAGACCCAGGCCCGTCACGTCTACGTTGACCTTCAATTCATCCAGCCCGGCGCAGCCGGGGCGACCCACCAGCTCCCGGCCGAAGGTGCGCAGCGGCGCCAGGCCGGCGACGCCGCGCCGCAACAGCCGGGCCCATTCCAGAGGGCCGCTGAGGAGCCGTTCCCCCTGCAGGGCGGCATCGCGGCGGGCGGCGTCCAGGGAAGCGAGCAGCAAATAAGAGGCGCTGGTTGACTGGAGAGCCTGCAGCACGCGGCGCACCCGCGCCAGGTCCACGCGGCCTCCCTTCACGTGAAGCATGGAGGCCTGCGTCAGGCCGCCCAGCACCTTGTGAATGCCGTGCGCCGCCATGTCCGCTCCGGCCTCCAGCGCCCCCGGCCGCGGCAATGCCGAATGGAAGCGGAAGTGAGCGCCGTGGGCTTCATCCACCAGCAACAGCATGCCGGCCTTGTGCGTCAGCCCGGCGATGGCCGCCAGGTCGCTGGCGATACCGTGATAGGTGGGGCTCACCACCAGGACCGCTGCGGCGTCGGGGTGGCGGCGAATCGCATCCGCCACCGACGCCGGCGCCAACCCAAGGCCTATGCCCAGCTCCGGGTCGACCTCGGGCTGAATGTACACGGGCTGAGCCCCGGAGAGAACCAGCCCCGCCTGGGCGGACTTGTGGAGGTTGCGCCCGATGATGATCTTGTCGCCTGGCGCGCAGGCGCTGAGGATCATGGCCTGAACGCCGGCGGAGGTCCCGTTGACCAGGAAGAACGTGTGGTCGGCGCCGAAGGCTGCGGCCGCCAGTTCCTGCGCCTCCTGGATGACGCCTCCGGGCTGATGCAGATCGTCCAGCCCCAGCACCCCGGTTGCATCCATCGCCCACGTCTTCGGTCCCAGGGCCTGCAGCAGGCGGTCGTTGACCGCCCGTCCCCCCTTGTGCCCCGGCATATGGAAGCGCGTAACCTCAGATTCGGCATAGTTCAAAACCGCATCGAGCAATGGCGTGCGAGTCTGGTCCGCCGTCGGCACCAACGATCCCTCCAGCCCGGTCCTCGTCCGGTTTTCCGGCGAACTAGCGTATGTGCCGCCCTCTCTCGGGGTGCCCGTCGGGCGGGCCTTTGTTCTACCCTGGAGCGAAGAGCCATAGACCGGCTTTGGGGGCTACTCAGGGCTCCGAGGGGGCGTCGTTCGTGTGGCCATTCCTCTGGGCGGCCTTCGCCGCCGTCTGCTGGGGCGCAGCCCCCGTGCTGGGCAAGCTTGGCCTGGAGGGCCTTGACCCGCTCTCCGCCATTTCCGCCCGGACCCTGACAGCGGCGGGGCTGGTCTGGATCTGGCTGGCCGTTGCGGGCCGCCGCCGGCGTCTGGAGAGGCTCCGGCTCAGGACCTGGTTCTTTATCGCCCTGGAGGGCATCTGCACCGTATTCGTCGGGGACCTTGCTTACTACAGCGCCCTGAAGCTGGGGCAGCCGGGGCAGGTGGCCCTGATTCTGGCCGGCGCTCCGCTCGTCACCCTGACTCTGTCGGCCTGGCTTTTTGCCGAGCGGGTCAGCTCCGTCAAGCTTCTGGGAGGCGTTCTGGTGGCCGTGGGAGTTGCCCTCGTGGGCTGGCGATGAACGGTTTTTCCCAACAGGGGTGACCATAACGCGGCAGGAGGCGTACTCCTAGAAGTGGGAGCGCCGCTATGGGAAAATCGTTCCGGCCTGAAGGAGTGAGTCCGGTGCGGCCAGCGCTGACCAACGTATCGGCCCGCTATACCCTAACTGGTGGCCGCCCGGAGAGCCGCGTTACGCTGGAGACCACCGAGCGGCCCGAGGTTCTTGTGGGCCAGGACGGCTCGGGCAACCTGGAACTTGTCCTTCCCGGCGTGGCCTGTGCCATGGCCGCGGGAGCCATCCCGGTGCGGGATGGCCTGGTGCGGCAGGTGGAGGTACGGTCGGACGGGAACGTCGGAACCCGGGTCTCCATTCATCTGGACCATGTCGCCGACTATGTGGTGCGGTCTGAGCCGGGCCTGCCCTTCCGGACCGTCGTCGTGGTGGACCGGGCTCACCTCAGCCGACTCCTGTCCGGCCGGCTCATTCTGCTGGACCCGGGGCACGGCGGCGCTGACCCGGGCGCGCGGGGGCCCATCAACCTGCGGGAGCGCGAGAAGTGCTGGGAGGTCACGCTGTTCGCGTCCCAGTTCCTGCGGGAGGCGGGGGCCGTTGTGATGCTCACCCGCCGTCCGGAGGAAAACCCGTCGGAGGCCTTGCGGCGCTCCCTGGCCAAGAGGCGTGGTGCGCATCTCTACATCTCCCTGCATCTGGGGACGGGGCGTGATTCAGCGGAACGCGGAACCGCGAGCTATGCCCTGGGCAAGGCGCCTGACTCCCTGCGCCTGGCGCGATGTATCCACAGAGCCGTGCTGGACCGTTTCCCCCTCCCGGACAGGGGCATCCGCACCGAGCAGCCGGTGGACCTCTCCCTGGTGATTCCCGCCGTTCGTGTCGAGCCCGTGACCCTGACCAACGGCCTGGACGAGGCCCTGCTTCGTTCCCCCATTTTCAAGCGTGGCCTGGGGCTGGCCGTGCTGACGGGGGTGAAGGACTTCCTTGACGGCGAAACGTGATGTATCCAGAAGGACCTCCCGTCGCTGGGCGCCGGTGCCCATCCGTACGGACCTGATTACTCCGGGTACGAACCTGCCGGACTTTGTGCGACGTTACATCGAGGGGCTCGCTGAGCCGGGCGACGTCCTCTGCCTGGCGGAAAGCGCCGTGGCCATCGGTCAGGGGCGAGCCGTGCGCCCGTCCGATATCCATCCCGGGCTGCTGGCCCGGTTCCTGTCCCGGTTCCCCCACCCGGA
>CALMNP010000342.1 GCA_937868875.1 uncultured Bacillota bacterium
AAGCCGCTCCCGGTCGATCCGGGGGCGGCTTTTGCACGCAGGCACAGGGGGCAATGGCACAGGAGCCAACGTGGGCGGGACCTACCCCGCCTTGCCGGCGACGGCCTCCGCCGCCGCCCAGGGCTCGTAGGTCTTGCCAAGGTGGGTCATGTCGCCGAACCGAAGCGCCTCGACCCGACGGGTGGAAGGCCCAGGGTGGCCGGTCAGGACCAGCTGCGTCACCGAGCAGTTGCCGATGCCCTGAACCCAACTGTTGACCTTGCCGTCCCGCAGGTAAGTGAACATGGCGTTGATGGCGCCGCCGTGGGCGACGATGACGATGCGGTTATCGCTGCCCTCGTGCCGCGACAGAACGGCCTCCAGGGCCCGGGTGATGCGGGCATAGAAGGCGGCCAGGGACTCGCCGCCCGGCAGTCGTACGCTGGGGTTCCCCGACATCCACTGGCCCATTAAGCCGGGCCAGTGGGCCTCCACCTCGGGGATGGTCAGGCCTTCAAGGCTGCCGATGTGCATCTCTTTGAGGCCGGGCCGCGGCAGCGGCGGAACCCCCGTTGCGGCCGTGATGGCCCCGGCCGTCTGCATGGCGCGCCGCAGGGGGCTGGCGTAAAGGGCCAGGAAAGGCACGGTCTTCATGTACTGTCCGAGCAGAGCGGCCTCCCGCTCACCCTCGGGAGAGAGGGGTGAATCGCCCCACCCCTGAAGCTGGTCACTGAGGTTGGCCATGGACTGGCCGTGCCGGACAAAGAGCAGTTCCATCGGGCGCCGCCTCCTGTCGCAAGGAAACGAGTTAATGGTAAGGGATGGATGGGCCGACCGTCAATCAGCCGCCCGGGGCTCCCCGAAATTGGTGTCGACAAGTTAACGTGGGCACGAGGCCGCAAAGAGCAGGACACGCCTCACCCCGCCCCGAACGGTCGGTTGGGAGTACGACCCAATCCACGAGGGGGGACCAGCGTGTTTCGTAAGGCCATCGTAGCGGCGGTCATCCTGGGACTCGTGTGTGCCGTGTCGGTCAGTTCGCCGGCTTCAGCCTGGGTGACGCCGTCGGCGCCGACCCTGGTCTATGATGCGGGGGCAGGAAACGCAGGCGATATCCTGCAGGGAGCCGTACCGGCCAATTGGCAGGCTAAACCGGTTCTGGTCTTGGTGCAGGGGCTGCACGGAGCTGCCAACTCCTGGTATGGCCCGACCACGTACTACGGCGACAATGACATGTACGCCTACGCCTACAACAATGGCTACCGCACTTTCTTCATTCAGTTCGGCGACGCAGACGGCAATGCCGGCAGCATGTGGCTGAATGGCTCCGTGCTGCGCCAGCAGCTGGCGTGGATTACGCAGTACGCCGGCGTCAGTAAGGTCAACATTGTCGCGCACTCCAAGGGCGGCGTGGACAGTCAGTCGGCCATTGTGCACTATGGCGCCTACCCCTACGTCAATCGGGTGCTGACCCTGTCCTCACCCCACAGGGGGTCTGAACTGGCCGACCTCTCCTATAGCTGGTGGGCCTGGTGGCTCGGCGCCCTGCTGGGTCAGCACGACGACGGCACCTACGTCATGCAGACCGGTTATATGGACTACTTCCGGTCCCTCACCGACGGGCGGCCGGAGGACCTTGCCATGGACCACTACTACACGCTTGGCGGAACCCACCATGGCCCCTGGTTCTCAGCCCTCTGGTACGGCGGCAGCTACCTCAACGTCTACGGCCCCAACGACGGAGTGGTGCGCACCTATTCCGCGCACGCCCTGCCCGGGCACAGCGGCGACCCGACCAGCAGCAGTTGGAACCATGACAACATCCGCATGGGCAGCCAGGTATTCAGTTATGTGAACAGCTTTGCCGGGCAGTTGGCCGCGGTGGAGCCCACCGGTGCCGGCTACCTGGCCGCCGGTGGTCGGGCGGCCGGGGCCTACCGCGTAGCGGCTCTCGGTGAGCAGGAGGCGGCAGCAGCCTCGGCTGAGGCCGGCCAGTTCGCCGCGCAGAGCAGCAATATCTACCGCGGCGGGGAGCTTACCCGGGGCCGGGCAGTGGAGTCCATTCCCGTGGAGACCGGCGTCCAGCGCGTGACCTTTGACGTCCTGACGGCCACGGCGGGCCTCGACGTGACGGTGATCAGCCCGTCCGGCAGGCGCCTGGCGGCGGACCAGCGGTCTCAGGCGGACGAGTACTTCCAGGGAGCGGAGCGGGCCGCCCTGACGGTAGATCAGCCCGAGGCGGGGCTGTGGACAGTGGAAATGGATGCCGCACATGCCGCCAACGGGGCCTACCTGATGACTGCGTCCCTGGAGGGCGGCGTCACCGCGTCCCTGGATCGGACGGGGCTGGTGTCGCCGGGTCAGACCCTCAACCTGAACATCGCGCTGCGCACAGGTGACGGGGCTGTGGCGTCCGGCTCGGCCGTCGGCACTCTGCTCCGCACCGCGTCGGGAAAGGCCAGGCCGGTGCGGGTCGCCGAGACGCGCCTGGACCGCTTCACCAAGGGGCAGGGCGTGGCCGGTCGGCTGGCGGCACCGGGTCAGGAGGGCGTCTATAACCTCTCCCTGACGGTCACGGGGACCCTCTCCGACGGCAGCGCCTTTGAACGTAGCCTGGTCACCTCCTTCGCGGTGGCCCGGCCTGAAGCCCGAGACGTCGATCACCTCAGAGCCTGGGTCAAGTAGGTCCCCGGTCCGGGCGGCCAGGGGCGTACCCTCCGGGGTGCGCCCCTGCTGCGTTTGTCACAGGAAGTGCCGGTGAGACGCGGGAACCGGCACGGTTCGGAAGGGAAAGGCCGGCCTATATTGGAATTCCCCTGGATGGGCCAAGGGAAACCAAATGGGCCCTAGCCCGTCTATCCTCTCAGGTATTGTCGTCAGGTAATGATCGCTGGAGGAGATTGCATGCGAAGGGGTTCCCAGGGGCAGAAGTCCTTGCAGGGCCACAAGGCCGGGATGTACGCAGCCAGGCTGAGGCGCGCCTGGGCAGGTTTGCTGGCCGTTCTGCTGGTGGCCGGCCTCACGGCGACGGCGACGGCGGAGCAGGGTCCGGGGGCAAGCCAACAGCCGGGGGCGGGGACGGCGCAGCAGCCCGCCATCAAGATGGACGTCAAGGCCGGCTTTGAAGGCTCAGCCCGCTTCGGGGAGTGGCTCCCCGTGTCCATTGACGTGGAGAACAGCGGGCCCGACGTCTCGGCCCAAATAAAGATTCAGACCTACTGGGACCAGGGACCCCAGTCGCCCGTGACGGAGTACACGCGCAGCATCTCCCTGCCGCAGGGGGCCAAGAAGCACGTAACCATGTTCGTGCCGGCCTTCCGCGATTCGGTGACCGTCAGCCTGGTGGGTGCGGACGGCAAGGTTCTGGCGCAGCGCTCCCCCATGGTCATGCCGCCCGTCATGGGCGTCCTGGCCGGCGTGGTGTCGGACAGCGCCGACACTGCCCGCTTCCTCAGCGGCATCAACCTGGGCGTCACCAACCGGCCCTACGGCGTATCGACCGTTCGCCTTGCTCCCGAGGACATCCCAGAGGTATCGGCGGCGCTCTCGGCCATGCACGTCCTGGTGCTGGCTGACACGGCGCCGCAGAAGCTCACCGACCGGCAGTGGCGGGCCGTTGAGGCCTGGGTCAGCCAGGGCGGCGTCCTGATTCTGGGCGGCGGAACGCAGGCGCGGCAGGTCCTGGAGGCGGCCCCGGCCAGCCTCCGGCCCGTTCAGGTGACCGGCACGGCCACGCTCCAGAGCGCTGCCGCCCTGAAGCAGTACCTGCCTGCCGGCTCGGTGGCGCGCAGCGTGCCTGAGGGACGGTTCGTCGCGGCCACAGGCACTGTGGACAAGGGCGAGATTCTGGCCAAGGAAGGCGACGTCCCGCTCCTGGTCGAGTACCGGTACGGCAAGGGGACGGTGTTGTTCAGCGCCCTGGACCTGGCCGGGGAGCCCCTGACCACCTGGGACGGCACCGCCGGCCTGTTTGAGACGCTTCTCCGCCGCGCCGGCCTGGCCATGGCCAACGTGCCCTGGGGCGGCAAGTTCGGTCCCGCACCGCCCGGCGCCGGCCCCGGCAATCCAGGCCGGTTCATGAGTCAGCTCAACTGGGTCGTGCGCAACATGCCCTCCCTGGAGGTGCCGTCGCTCAAGACCCTCGGCCTGCTTCTCTTCGGCTACGCCCTTCTGGTGGGGCCGCTGATGTACTTCGTCCTGCGCCGCTTCGACCGGCGTGACTGGGCCTGGGTCATCGTCCCCATCATCGCCATCACCGCGGCAGGGACGGTCTACGGCATAGGCTTCGCCGGCAAGGGGCGCGACTACTTCACCAACACCATCGCCATCCTGCGCTTGGAGCCGGGGCAGCGGGTTGCGCCCGTGCAGTCCTGGGTGGGTGTCTTTGCCCCCAGCCGGAGCAAGTTCACCGTCAACGTCCCCGAGCCGGCGCTTATCTCTCCCTCGGCCGACCCCGGTTACTACGGACCGATGCCGGTGGCGGCGTCAGGCGCGGGCCGGCCCATCATGGCCAGCGTCTCGGAGGGGGCGACGGGCAGCATCGACCTGCTGGACTGGAACGTCTGGACGGTACGCAGCTTCGCCGTGGATGAGGACGTCGAGGTCAAGGGCGGCATCAAGGGCGCCCTGACCGCGCGCGTGGAGAACCCGGCATCGGGACTCAGCCGCTATGTCATGGAAGGCAAGATCACGAATGATTTCGACTTTACGCTGGAGGACGTCATCATCCTGGCCGGCTCCGCCTATCAGCGGGTGGGCGACATCCCGGCCGGCGGCACGGTGGATGTCCAGGTCGGGACGGTGGTGAATTCGGGCCAGCAGCCCTACGGACAGCCGGTCTTCTATCAGATCTACAACCCCGGCGGCGGGCCCAGCTTCAACCAGGAGAACCAGCGCCGCCTGCAGATCCTTGATGCCGCTTTCGCCTACGATAATGGCGCCATGCCCTATCCCATCACCTTTGTCGGCTGGACAAAGAACCGTCTGGCAAACGTGGGGCTGGAGAACCGCGAGGGCCGCGACCACGCCCTGACCCTGGTCGTCACGCCCCTGACGTTTCAGCAGAAGCCCGGCGAGATCGTACTTCCGCCCGGTCTGGCCCCCGGCCGGCTGATGGAAGCGGACAACGTTCGGGGCGGCCCTGCCGGACCCGGCCGCTACTTCTTGGAAGACGGCAGCATGACCTTTGAAATTGACCCGTCCCTGCCCGGCGGCACACAGGTCAACTCAGCCGCCGTAGTACTGTCCATGAACGGCGGAGTCCCGAAGGTGGAGGCCTGGAACTGGCGGTCCAACGCTTGGGTGGAGGCCCGCCAGCAGGGCGGCGCAGACCGCTGGGTGCCGGATGGGACCATCGCCGAATTCATTCGTTCGGACGACGGCGTGGCACGGGTACGAGTCAGCGGTTCCGGCCAGCCGGGAGACTTCAGCACGCCGTCGCTGGTGATGGAAGGGAAGGTGCCTGCCAGGTGATTGAGGTCACCGATCTGACCAAGCGCTACCGCCGCGTAATAGCGGTGGATCACATGAGCCTGACGGTGCCGGCAGGGGCCATTTACGGCCTCATCGGCCGGAACGGCGCGGGTAAGACAACTACCATGCGCATCATCTCCACGCTCCTGCACCCAACCTCGGGGCGGGTGCGCGTCGGCGGCCATGATGTCATGGTGGAACCGGGCAAGGTGCGCCGCCTCCTGGGCTATATGCCCGACTTCTTCGGCGTCTACGACGACCTTAAGGTCTGGGAGTATCTGGACTTCTACGCCGCGACCGAGGGAGTGCCGGCCAGGCGCCGCCCGGGGATGGTCTCGGACCTGTTGGAACTGGTGGACCTGGCCCCCAAGCGTGAGGAGTACGTGGACTCCCTGTCCCGTGGCATGAAGCAGCGGCTCTGCCTGGCCCACACTCTGGTCCACGACCCGCAGGTGCTCATCCTGGATGAACCCGCCTCGGGCCTGGACCCGCGGGCCCGCATCGAGATGCGGGAACTGCTCAAGGAGCTGCGCACGATGGGTAAGACCATCGTCATCAGCTCGCACATCCTGTCGGAACTGGCCGACCTCTGCACCCACATCGGCATCGTCGAGGGCGGTAAGATGGTGGTCTCCGGCACCCTGGACGAGGTCCTCTACGGCAGAACCCGCGGCCGGCTGGTCCGGCTGCGTCTGGCCCCCGGCGAGCAGACGCCGGAGGACCTGGCCGCCCGACTGGACCACGAGCCCCTCGTGCGCGGAGCAGCCGTGCTGGGGTCGGTAGTGGAGGCGACAGTGGACGCCGATGACGCCGCCCTGGCCGATCTCCTGGGACGGCTGGTGCGTGAGGGCTTCCCGGTAGCTTCGTTCTCGGAGATGACCAACACCCTGGAGGAGATTTTCCTGCAGGCCACGGCCGGCCAGGAACAGCCGGCGGAAGGGAGGGAGAGCGCATGACCGGTAACGTCAATGCAGCCCAGGCTTCCACGCCCCGCGGTATGGCCCTGATGCAGCGCCTGCGTGCCTGGCGCCCGGCGATGAACCCGGTGCTCGGCCGCGAACTGCGTTCCCGCATGCGCGACTGGCGATTCTCCCTGGTGCTTTCGGCCTATCTTATAGGCCTGGGGCTGGTGGCCTTCGGCACACTCTATATCATGACCCGACAGCTGAAGTTCGGTGGCGTCATCGGTCCCGACGCCGGCGTACGCATCTACGCCGTGCTGGCCATCATGCAGCTGCTGCTCATCGGCGTCCTGGCCCCGTCCCTCACCGTGGGCACCATCAGCGGCGAGCGGGAGCGGCGCACGATGGACCTTCTGCTGGTCACGCGCATGTCCGCCGCCAGCATTGTGGTGGGCAAGCTGCTGGCCTCCCTGGCCTACACGGTCCTGCTCATCGTCGCCTCCATGCCCGTGTTCAGCCTGGTGTTCCTCTTCGGCGGCATCAGCCTCAAGCAGTTGGGCCTGACGTTCATCATCTACCTGGCGACGACCCTGACCCTGGGCGCGGTGGGGCTGCTGGCGTCGGCGCTGTTCCGCCGCACCGCCGTGGCAGCGGTGGCGGCTTACGGCGTGGTGGCCTTCATGTTCGCCGGCACCCTGGCCTACCTGGCCTTCCGCCTGGCCCTGCCGGGCTCGCCCTACGGGCCGGTACCCCCCGCGCCCGGTATGCAGCCCGCCGCCGCCTCCATCCCCTGGCTGGTCTTCGCCAACCCGCTGGTGGCCATGGCCTCCAGCCTCCCCGGTTACGGGGGCGGCGGCGGGATTCTGAGCGGCATATTGAACGAAATCATCTTTCGGGCCTTCTCGATTCCCGGACCCAACGGCCCGATGCGGCCCGCCAACATGCCCACGCCCTGGGTGGCCTACCTGTGGATAAGCCTCGGCATCTTCGCCCTGAGCCTGGTGTTCTCCGTCCTTCACCTGACTCCGGTCAAGCCCTGGGTCCGCTGGCGGGCCGCCTGGCGCCGCCGGCGTCAGGTCCGGAGGGAACGTGCCCTGGCAAGGAGTGAATCGGCATGACCTCCAGCGAACCTTCTCCCCTCGAAGGGGCGGACTTTCGAGCTGAACTGGAGCGGATCCTGCGGCCTGTGCTGACCCGGGTGCGTCTACAACACCTGATGGCCTGGTTCTGGCCCGCCCTCCTCTCGGCCCTGGCCGTGTCCGGCCTGATACTGGGCCTGTCCCACGCCTTCCCCTGGTATGGGGCGGGCCTGGCCGCTCTGGGCACGGGTTCCGTGGTTCTGGCCGGCGCCCTCGTGGCTGCCTGGATGACCCGGCCCGGTCTGGCCGATGCCGCCCGTACGGCGGACGGCCTGGGCCTCGCGGAACGCACCGTCACGGCTCTGGAACTGGCCGGCCAATCGGGAGAGCTGGCCCGGCTGCAGCGGCAGGACACCCTGCAGCGGCTTCAGGGCCTTGAGTCTGCCCGCGTGTCGCTGCCCCTGGAGAGCCGCCGCTGGCTTCCCGCGGTCCTGGTAGGCCTGGCTGTTTTGGCCTTGACGGTGATGCCGAACCCCATGGCCGACCTGGCTGCCCAGCAGGCGCGGCAGCGTGCCGAGGCTCGCCGCCAGGCGGAGCAGGTGGCCCGTCTGGCCACTCAGCTCGATGACCAACTGGCCCGGGATGGAGACCAGGCCGACCCGCGCCTCAAGGAGACCCTGGAGGCCCTCAAACGGCTGCAGCAGGAGCTGAAGCGAGCCCGCAACGGCGAGGAGGCCCAGCGGGCCCTGGCCCGGGCCCGGGAGCAACTGCAGAAGCAGGCGGACCCCTCGTCCCTGGCCTCGGCGCGGGGACTGGACCAGTTGTCCAAGGCGCTCAAGGCAGCTTCCATGACCGACCCGGCCGGACAGCAGCTGGCCAAGGGCCTGACGAAGGAGGCGGCGGAGGCCCTGCGACAGGCTGCTGAAGCCCTGAAGTCCGGACAGGCCAACCTCACCGAAGCGGAGCGCAAGCAACTGGCGGAACGCCTGCAGCAGGCCGCCAACGCGGCCCGGGGCAATCAGTCTCTGTCCTCGGCCCTGCGTCAATTAGCCCAGTCTCTGGCTGCGGGCCAGCAGGGGGCAGGATCTGGCCAGAGCGGCCAGAGCGGCCTATCCGCGGCGCAGGCTCAGGCCGTCGCCCAGGCCATGGCCGGCCTGGCGGGAGCCGTCCAGGCAGCCGGGAACTCCGTGTCGGGCCAGGCTACTCTCGCCAGCCTCTCGCAGCAGCTCGGACAGCTTCAGGGTCAGATGCTCGCCATGGCCTCGGGCCAGTCCGGGCAAGGGGGCCAATCGGGCCAGTCCGGGCAATCCGGGCAGTCCGGTCAGGGCGGCCAGTCCGGCCAGTCCGGGAGCGGCTCGGGAAGCGGTTCCGGTTCGGGCCCGTCGGGTTCCGGCTCCGGTTCCGGCAGTGGCGCAGGCAGTGGAGGCACGGGTTCAGGCGCCGGCTCGGGCAGCGGCGGTTCTGGGGCCGGCAGCGGCTCGGGCAGCGGCGATGGCGGTCAGGGAGCGCAAGCGCCCCTCGGCAACAGCGGCTCGCTGGGCACGTCCAATCGGCCCGGCCAGACCGGCAGCTATGAGAGCATCTATGCCCCCAGCCTCATCGGCGGGGACGGCCAGGGCAGCATGATCGGCGGCACGGCCGGTCAGCAGGGTCCCGAGGACGTGGTAGAAGCGAACGGTTCGCCGGGTATAGCCGGAGAGCTTCTCCCCTATGATCAGGTCTGGGCCGCCTACGAAAGCATCATCCGCGACAGCCTGGAGCGCAGCGACCTGCCGCCGGCGATGGCCGAGGTCCTGCGGCAGTACTTCTCCTCGCTGGAGCCGGGGCAATAGCAGAAAAACCCGGCCGCCTCGGGCGGCCGTTCAAGGAGTGCAGGCAGGATGTCGAATCAGCCGGAAGCCAGGCCGCAGGCAACGGCCCAGGACGGGCAACAGACCATGGCTGTGGAGCGCGTGTCTCAACTGGCGCAGGCCATTGAGCAGGAGGTCGCCCGGGTCATCGTCGGACAGCACGAGGTGGTCCGCCAGGTGCTGGTCAGCCTCCTGGCCGGAGGCCACGCCCTGCTGGAGGGTGTGCCGGGCCTCGGCAAGACGGTGCTGGTCAAGACCCTGGGTCAGGCCCTGGAGCTTAAATTCGCCCGGGTGCAGTTCACTCCGGATTTGATGCCGGCCGACATCGTCGGCACGGACGTCCTGACCGAGGACGATTCCGGCCGCCGCGGCTTCGCCTTCCGGCACGGTCCGGTGTTCACCAACCTGCTGCTGGCGGACGAAATCAACCGCGCCACGCCCAAGACGCAGAGCGCCCTGCTGGAGGCCATGCAGGAACGGACGGTAACGGTGGGCGACGCCACCCGCACCCTGCCGCGGCCCTTCTTCGTTCTGGCGACCCAGAACCCGGTGGAGATGGAGGGGACGTATCCCCTTCCCGAGGCGCAGTTGGACCGCTTCCTGCTGAAGATTCAGGTGCCCTTCCCCAGGGCGGAGGACCTGGTGCAGATCCTCGGCCGGACGACGGGCGTGGACAACCCCGAGGCGGGACGCGTGGCCAGCGGTGAGGACATCCAGGCCATCCAAAAGGTCATCCGCGAGGTGCCCATGGCCGAGCCCGTGGTGCGCTATGCCGTGGCCCTGATCATGGCCACGCACCCGGAGGAGGCGACCTCGCCGGAGATGGTGCGACGCTACGTCCGCTTCGGCTCCAGCCCACGCGGCCTGCAGGCTCTGGGCCTGACCGCCAAGGTTCGGGCCCTGCTTTCTGGTCGCTACAATGTGGCCTACGAGGACCTGCGGGCCATGGCCTACCCGGTGCTGCGCCACCGCGTGCTGCTCAACTTCGAGGGGCAGGCGGAGGGCCTGAGCACCGACCAGGTCATCGCACAGGTGCTGGAACAGGTGCAGCCGGACGCCGCGCCGGCCGGGCGGGGGAGCGGCCATGGCGGGCGCTGAGCAGCCCCTCTTCGACCCTGCCTTCGTCCGTCGCCTGGAAGGCCTGGCGCTCCTGACGCAGAAGGCTCTGGCAGGGCGGTACGCCGGCGACAGGCGCTCACCGAAACGCGGTCAGTCCGTGGAGTTTGCAGACTTTCGCAACTACGTCCGCGGCGACGACTTGCGCCTGGTGGACTGGAAGGCTTATGGCCGGCTGGAGCGGCTCTTCGTCAAGCTGTTCCTGGAGGATCAGGACACATCGGTGCACGTGCTCATTGATACCAGCCGGTCCATGGACTGGGGTGAACCGTCCAAACACTGGTGGGCACGCCGCCTGGCCGGGGGGCTGGCGTACCTGGCCCTGCGCGGCGGCGACCGCTTCAACCTCTACGCCGTCACCAACCGCCTGGCGCGCTCCGGTCCGCACCGGGGGCAGCAGTCCGTCTGGCGCGCCTGGGACTTCCTCACCAACCTGACGGCGGAGGGGCAGACCGACCTGGACCGGGCCCTGCCGGCCTTCGCCGGGCAGCACAGCGGCCCGGGCCTCACCTTCGTCCTGTCCGACTTTCTCACTCCCTCCGGCTGGCAGGATGGCCTTCGCACCCTGCAGGCTTCCGGGCAGGAGGTCACCGTGATTCAGGTGCTGTCACCGGAGGACGCCAACCCGCCCGTAGGCGGCGACCTGCGTTTGATCGACAGCGAGACCGGTCACATTCAGGAAGTCACGGTGACCGGCCCGCTTCTGGATCGCTACCAGCAGGCCCTGGCCGATCTTCAGAGGGAACTCCGCTCCTTCTGCCACCGCCGGGGGATTGGCTTTCACGTCTGGACCACCGACGTGCCGGTGGAGGAGGCTCTCCTTGGCTGGCTGCCGGGTGCAGCCACTGCAAAGGGGGGCAGCCCGTCATGAGTCTGTTGACTCCGGCCGCCTTCTGGCTGTCCCTGACCCTCCCCGCCATCCTGGTTCTCTACCTGCTCAAGCGGCGCTACCAGGACCAGATGGTCTCCAGCACCTACCTCTGGCGCCAGGCCCTTCGCGACCTGGAGGCGTCCAGCCCCTGGCAGAAGCTGCGCCGCCACCTGCTGCTCTACCTGCAGCTGGCGGCGGCGGCTTTGCTGGTGCTAGCCGCGGTGCGCCCCGCCCTGCTGACGAGGGCCCCCAGCGGCGACGTCATCGTGGTGCTGGACGCCTCAGCCAGCATGCAGGCGGCGGACGTGGCTCCGTCGCGCTTCGAAGTGGCCCGTTCCCGCGCCCGGGCTCTGATTGAGGGCCTGGGCCGGGGCGACCGCCTGACCCTGGTGACGGCGGCGGCGCGCCCCAGGGTGCTGGCCGTCGCCTCCCGCGACCGGGCCGAGCTTCTGCGTGCTCTCGGTGAGGCGCAGGTCACCAGCGAGACCGCCGACCTGGAAGAGGCGCTGAAAACCGCCCTGGCCTCACTGCAGGGCCGCTCCGGTCAGACTCCTTCGGTCAGCGCGGTGGTGCTGAGCGACGGGCGGGTCGCCCCCGCCTCTCGTCCCAACTGGCCCATGACCGTCCGCTACGAGCGCGTGGGCGAGGACGCCGGCAACCTGGCGGTCCTGGCCTTCTCCCTGGCCCTGCCCCAGTCGCGCCCGGCGGGCTCCTCGGCCGGTGGGCCGGCCGACCAGGCGGCAGACCAGGCGCCTGAAGCGCCCGCTCTCACCGGCCTCGTCCGCGTGGCCAATTATGGGCCGAACCCGGCGGGCGCGGTCCTCGACCTGCTGGCCGGCGGCCAGGTGGTGGCCACCCGCGATCTCAGCCTGGCGGCGGGGGAGGAGCAGGACCTGACCTTCGCCGCCCTGCCTCCAGAGCCGTCCTATCAGGCACGCATCCAACCCGTCGCCGGCGCCCCGGCAATCTCCGACTCCCTGGCGGTCGACAACGTGGCCTACGCCGTCTCGCCCTCCGCCGACCGGGCCAGGGCCCTGCTGGTTACGCCCGGCAACCGGTTCATGGAGAGGGCCATGAGCCTCTACCCCGGCCTTGAGGTCTACCGGGCCACCCCCGACGAGTACGCCACGCTGACTCACCCGGAAACCTACGCCCTGGTGGTCTTCGACGGCCATCTGCCGGACCGGCTGCCGGCCACCAACCTCTGGCTCATCAACCCTTCCCGCGACAGTCTGGTGGGCGTTACCGCCTCGCGTGCCGTGGCCGGTCTGGAAGCAGCCGATCCCTCCGACCCGCTCCTCCGCTACGTCGACCTGACCGGGTGGACCGTCGCCCGCTCGCACCGCCTGGACCCCGGCACCTGGGCCCGGCCGTTGCTGGTGGATGCCCAGGGGCCCGACGCCGGCGGGGTTCTGGCCGCGGCCGGTGAGAAGGAGGGCCGGCGGAACGTCGTCTGGGGCTTCGACATCCATGACTCCGACCTGCCCCTCCGGCCCGCCTTCCCGATCCTGGTTCAGAATACCCTGTCCTGGCTGTCGCCCTCCGACGTGGTGCCGCAGGGCGCGATTCGACCCGGCGACCTCGTGCCGCTGACCCTGCCCGCAGGCGCCTCCAAGGCCAGGGTGGTGGGGCCGGACGGGCAGAGCACAGACCTTCGGCCTGGGGAGCCCTTCGCGGGTGCAGACCGGCCGGGCATTTACCGCCTCATCGCTGACGGGACCGAGGACTCCCGCGAGCTCAGCTTTGCCGTGAACCTCAACACGACGGTCGAGTCCGACCTCAAGCCGGCCGAGACCCTGCCTCTGACGGAATCCCGCTTGCCAGCCCAGGGCGCTCCGGCTCCTGCGGACCCCGGCGCCCCTGACGCCGGTGCCGGAGCCGTGCAGGCTGCGGACATCGGCCCGCTGGGACGGCGGGAGCTGTGGCCCCTGCTCGCCCTGGGTGCCCTGGCTATCCTTACTGTGGAATGGTGGGTATCAACCCGTGGCTATTGAGCTGACCAACCCATGGGCCCTGGTGCTCGGGCCTATACTGCTCTACCTGACCTGGCGCTGGTTCCGGCAGGACCGGCGGGCTCGTCTCTGGACGTCCCGCCGCCGCCGCCTGTCCCTGGGCCTGCGCCTGGCCATCGTGACCCTGTTGGTATTGGCCCTGGCGGGCCTGCGCTGGCAGTGGTCCGTGCGCGACCAGGCGGTGGTCTTTGCCGTGGACGCGTCGGCCAGCGCCCGCGCCGCCCGGGGGACGGCGGAGGACTGGCTGAGCCGGGCCCTGGCCTCGCTCCGGCGCGGCGATGCCGCCGGCCTGGTGATGTTCGGTCGCGAAGCCCTGGTGGAGCGTCCCCTGACCACGGGTGGGGACGGCGCCTTCAAACAGGGCGTGACCTTGGACTCACGCCCTGACGCCCAGGCGACGGACGTCGAGTCCGCCCTGCGCCTGGCTGCCGGCATGGAGGGGAGCGACCGGCAGCGGCGCGTGGTGGTCCTGACGGACGGCCGGGAGAACCTGGGCGACGCCGTGCGCGAGGCGCAGTGGCTCCGGTCGCAGGGCGTCCGGGTTGATGTGGCGCCCCTCACCGTCAACCGTGGCCCGGAGGTTCTGGTAGACGGCCTGCGCGTACCCGGAACGCTCTTCCTGGGCGAGCGCTTCGACCTGACGGCAACGGTACAGAGCTCCGTGCGGACATCGGCCACGCTGCGCTTTTACGCCGACCGGACCCTGCTCTCCGAGCAGCACGTGAACCTGGAGGATGGGGCCAACCGCTTCGCCCGCTCGCTGGTGGCGGATCGCGCCGGCTACCACGCCTTCCGCGCCGAAGTGGAGCCGGACCTGGACAGCCTGGTCGAGAACAACCAGGCCTCGGCTCTGGCCCTGGTTCGCGGTCAGCCGCGGGTTCTGGTGGTAGCGCCGACGCCGGACCGCTCACCCTCCGGCCGTGAGGACGGACAGGCTGTGGCGGCCGTCCTGAGGGCCACCGGCGTGGACACCGAACTCTCCACGCCCTACGCCATGCCCTCCACCCTCGACGGCCTGGCCGGCTACGCCGCCGTCTTCCTGGTGGACGTTCCGGCCACCGACCTGGGGGACGACGTCATGAAGTCCCTGCAGGCCTATGTCCGCGACATCGGCGGCGGCCTGGCCATGGTGGGCGGACCGGACAGCTACGGCCTCGGCGGCTACTTTAAGACGCCGGTGGAGGAGGCCCTGCCCGTCTACATGGACCTGCGTGGCAAGGCCCGGCTGCCCAGCGTCGGCCTGGTGCTGGTCATTGACAAGTCGGGCTCGATGTCGGAAGGGGCCGGCAATACCAGCAAGATTGAACTGGCCAAAGAAGCTGCGGCCCGCAGCGTGGACCTGCTGGCCTCCAAGGACCAGGTTGGCGTCGTGGCCTTTGACGGCGCCGCCAAATGGGTCGTGGACCTCAGCCCCGTAACGGATCCCAAGGCCATGAAGGAGGCCATCGGCACCCTGCGGGCTGACGGCGGAACCTACATCTACCCCGGTCTGCGCCTGGCCTACGAGGCCCTGAAGAACGCCAACACCCAGGTCAAGCACGTCATTCTGCTGACCGACGGCATCTCCGAGGGCGGGGACTACGAGGGGCTCCTGGCCCAGATGAAGCAGGCGGACATCACCCTCTCCACCGTCGCCGTGGGCTCGGACGCCGACCGAAGCCTGCTCACCTGGCTGGCCCAGATGGGCAAAGGCCGCTACTATTTCACGTCCGACCCCACCTCCGTGCCCAAGATCTTCACCAAGGAGACCTTGCTGGCGTCCCGCGCCTACATGGTCAACGAGAGCTTCACGCCGGCCATCGCCTCCCCCAGCCCGCTGCTCAAGGGGCTCGGCGCCGGCGTGCCGGCCCTGGACGGATATGTGGCCACCTCCCCCAAGGAGACGGCGGAGATGGTACTGGTCAGCCACCAGGGCGACCCCGTGCTGGCCGCCTGGCAGTACGGCCTGGGGCGCTCCGTGGCCTGGACGCCGGACGGCGGCAGCCGCTGGATGGGCCGCTGGGCGGGAACGCCTTCCTACAGCACCTTGTTTGGCAACGTCCTGTCCTGGCTGCTGCCGACCTCCCAGGCCGGCGGACTGACCCTGGAGAGTTCGGCCAGCGGCGGCCAGGCCCTGGTGACGGTGCGGGTGCCGCCTGGGGCCGCCCCGGGCTCCCAGCCGGCCAGGCTGACCGTCATCGACCCGGACCAGGGCACGCGCCAGGTCCCCCTGGAGGTCACCGCCCCCGGCGTCTTCCAGGCCCGCTTCGCCGCTTCGAAGCCAGGGGTGTATTTCTTTCAGGTGCAGGGCCAGGACGGCAAGACGGTGATGGGCCTGGGCGGCGTGGCCGTGCCATATTCGCAGGAGTACCGGGATGCGGGCGTGGACCAGGGCTTCCTGACGCGCCTCGCAGCAGCGGGGGGAGGGGCCGTCCTGACGGACCCGTCCGAGGCCTTCCTGCCCAACCTGCCCCGGACCTGGGCCGGCCGCGACCTGTGGCCCTGGCTTCTGCTGCTGGCCGCGCTGCTGCTGCCCTTTGACGTGGCCTCGCGCCGGCTGACCGTCATTCCTCACGAATGGCTCGCCTGGTGGGAGAATGTGGCCAGGCGCTTGCCTGTGCCGCATTCCGTTGGAGCCGGCCAGGCTCCGGCGCCTGAACTGGGGCGCCTGCGCCAGCGCAAGGCGGCGGCCGCTGAGGCCTTCGCCGTCCGGGTCGAAGCGGCTCGGGCGGATGACAGGACTGCCCCAGCACCCTTGGCGGGACCGGTCCCCCCGCCGCGACAGGCCTTCGCGCCGCAGCCGGTGCGCTCACCGCAGTCGGCGCCCACGCCGGCAACCGCGGCCAGTGTGACGCCTCCCGCAGCAGAGCAGGACGAAGGCGACAGCTACACCTCCCGGCTTCTTAAGGCCAAGCGTCGGGCGGGTCCCCGCAAGTAGCAAATTTCTCAGGGGCCGGGGTTGATCACCCGGCCCCTGTATGCCCGAACGGCCGCCTTCCGCTGGACATAACATGGCGAGCGAAAGGAGGTGCCGCTTATGACCTACGGCGGCTGGAACCCGGTCTCGAAAGGCTTCAGCTCGGGTTTCACGGTGCCCAACTACACCAAAGGGACCATCCCCTTCTTCTGGTAAACGCTGACGACCCAGACAGGGCGCAGCTTCCAAATCGCCCCGACCCCCTGGTCGGGGCACTTTTCTGCCCGGACCCGTCTACGCGGGTGGGTCAGGGCATCTCCAGGGAAAGGGTCCTTCAGGGCCTGCGTGTGGCGGTGCCTGCGCCCGGCTCCGTGACCCTCCCGGACGGCGCCGATATGGCCCGTGAACTGGGGCCGTACCTGCAGCCCCTGAGGGCTGCCGGAGCCGAGACCCTGGTCTTGCCCATAGACGGCATCGGGCTGCGAGAACGGGCCCTCACCGTGCTGACGGAGGCCTTTGCTCAGGGAGCCGGTCTGGTGGCGAGCTTGGAAGGCCCCGTGGATGTCTATGGTCTCGGCGATTCCATCATCGGCTGCCTGGGTGGCCCGGGCCGGACCTTGCAGGACGCGGGAGGCAAGTACCTGCTGCGGGCCGCCAATATGGCCAGGGCCACCGCCGTCGCCCTGCCCGTGCCGCGCCTGGCCAGTGGCCTTATCCTGTGCGGGCCCCCGGGTCCCATAGGAGCGAGGGCGGCCCTGGCCGCCGCCGGGCTGCTGGCAGGGCCGGGCGGCCCCGCCGTCCTGCCAGAACTGATCCGCCGCTACTTCCCCCCGCTATGAGACCTGCACGAACGTAGGACTTCCCCGGACCGTAAGCCGGACCCCCAGGAGGGACAACCGTGGGCCACATCATGACCGTGCTCGGTCCCATCGCCCCGGAGACTCTGGGACCCACCCTCATGCACGAACATCTCTTCATCGACCTCGCCGGTCGCAAGCAGGACCCTGATACCAGGCTGGACGACGTGGACACCGCCTGCCAGGAGGTCGCCTTGCTGCAGGAACTAGGGGGTCGGGGCCTGGTGGAGGTCACCTGTCTGGGCATGGGGCGTCAGGCCGACGCCATGCGGCAGGTGGCCGCACGCACCGGCCTGCAGGTCATCGCCTCGACCGGGTTCTACCAAAAATCCTACCACCCGCCGTACGTATCCGAGCGGTCGGCCGAGGAACTGGCCGACAGGTTGGTACGTGAGGTGGAGGAGGGACTGGACGGTACGGCGGTGCGGCCGGGGATTCTGGCCGAAATCGGCACGTCCCGGGACGAGATTCACCCGGACGAGGCCAAGGTCTTCCGGGCCGTGGCCCTGACGCACCGGCGCACCGGGCTGGCCATCTCCACGCACTGCACCCTGGGCACCATGGCCGAGCAGCAGCTGGACCTGTTGGAGGGCGAAGGGGTGGACCCGGGGCGGATCGTGCTCGGGCACCAGGACCTGCGGGACGACCTGGAGCTTCACGTCCGACTTGCCCGGCGGGGCGCCGCCATCGCCTACGACACGGCCGGCAAGGAGAAGTACATGCCGGACGCCGTTCGAGTCCGACTCATCACCGGCATGCTGGAGAAGGGCCTGGGTGACCGGGTGGTGCTGTCCATGGACATCACGCGGCGGTCGCACCTGAGCAGGCACGGTGGCTACGGCTACGGCCACCTGCTGAGAACCCTGGTGCCGGCCCTGCGCGCCGCCGGAGTGGGGGAGCGGGACCTCACGGCTATGCTGGTCGACAACCCGCGCCGAATCCTCACCATTCCGGACTAGAGGCCGCAGCGAAAGGAAGGAAGGCCCCATGTTCCTCAACGCCGTCCAGAGACGCAACCCCGGCCTCCTGGAGGCCGCTCTGAAGCTGCACCGTGATCACAGACTTCCCCCGAACACCTACGTGCTGGACCTGGACGGCCTCGAAGCCAACGCCCGGGCCCTGGCCGCCGCCGCGCGGGCGGAGGGCCTGTCCCTCTACTTCATGACCAAGCAGCTCAACCGCAACCCTCGGGTCATGCAGACCGTGGCCGCGGCGGGCATCACCCGGGGCGTCGCGGTGGACATCGATGACGCCCGCGCCTTCCGACAGGCGGGCGTGACCCTGGGCCACGTCGGCCACCTGGTGCAGATTCCACGGGCCCACTTGCCCCAGGTGCTTTCCTGGCGGCCGGAGGTCATGACCGTCTTCAGCCTGGCGAACGCCCGCGCCGTGAGCGAGGCGGCCGTGGCCCTGGGCCGCCGGCAGGACGTTCTGCTCCGGCTGGCGGGGCAGGAGGTCTTCCCCGGCCAGGAGGGCGGTGTGGACTGGGACGACCTGCCGAGCGTGGCCAGGGAGGTCGTGGGTCTGCCCGGCGTGCGGTTGGCGGGTCTGACGGCCTTTCCCTGCCTCCTGGCGGAGGACGGCCGGCCCACCCCGACGCCCAACCTGGCCCTTCTGAGCCGCGCCGCCCGCCTGCTGCGCGACGACGTGGGCCTGGACATCGGCCAGGTGAACGCTCCGTCCCTCACCTGCTGCTCTACCCTGCCCCTCCTGCGTCAGGCCGGGGCCACCCACGGTGAGCCGGGCCACGCCCTGACGGGAAGCACTCCGCTCCACGCCGTCTCCGACCAGCCGGAAGTACCGGCCTTGTTGTACCTGTCGGAGGTCTCCCACCGCCATCGCGGTGTCGCCTATTGCTTCGGCGGCGGCACCTATTCCCGGGGACACCTGCAGAGGGCCCTGGTGGGAACGGACATGCGTCCGGTACCGGTCCAGGCGCCGGAACCCGAGCACATCGACTATTA
>CALMNP010000343.1 GCA_937868875.1 uncultured Bacillota bacterium
TGCAAGAGTCGATGGACTGCAGTTTCTTCCCTCCACGACGGGAGGACCTATCGAGCCCATCCTCTTACCCTCCCCCCTAGGCTCTTCCTCCGGTTTCTCCTCTCCCACACGATGGCCCCCTGCCAAACGCAGGGGGCGCTTTCTTTGCGCCTGGCGTCCCATCGGCAAGAGCCTTGGAATGACAGGCCGGCTATCACCGACCCGCTTTTCTTTCCCCCGCTCGTGTCAGGGATGCCATCCTCAGGGAAGACTACCCATGAGATCAAAACCAGTTCCCCGCACGAGGTGCATGTAATGAACCCCATCTTCCCCGGACCGATCGACCCTGGGTCCCGACTGGCCGGGCCTGCCCAGGCGAGTGCTCCCGCTGCCGCCCACCCCCGCACCGACCTGGCCGTGGAGGCCCACGCCACTGTTCAGCAGGCTCTGGGTGCCGGCCGGCAGGTGCCCGGCGTCAACACGCAGGAGGAACAGCGCGGCAACGTGCACATCAGCCGCGTCCATATCTGGAGCCGCGAGGGCGAACAGGCCCTGGGCAAGGTGGCCGGCCGCTACGTCACCCTGGATGCGCCGGAGCTTCGCCGCCGCAACCGAGAGGTGCAGGACGAAGTGGCCCGGGTCCTGACGGACGAACTGGCGCGCCTGATGAACCTGGCTCCGGATGACCTGGTTCTGGTGGTGGGCCTGGGCAACTGGAACGCCACCCCGGACGCTCTCGGCCCCAGGGTGGTGGCCAACCTGCTGGTCACACGCCATCTCCGCCAGTACCTGCCGCAGGAGCTGGTCGGCCACCTGCGCGGCGTGGCCGCCGTGGCCCCCGGCGTGCTGGGCCTGACCGGCATCGAGACCGGCGACATCGTCCGCGGCATCGTCACCCAGGTGCACCCGCGTGCCGTCGTCGTCATCGACGCGCTGGCGGCGCGCGCCCTGGAGAGGGTGGGCACCTCCATCCAGATTGCCGACACCGGCATCAACCCCGGCTCGGGCGTAGGCAACCAGCGCGCCGGCATCAACGAGTCCAGCCTGGGCGTCCCGGTCTTCGCCGTCGGTGTGCCGACGGTGGTCTACGCCACCACCATCGCCAATGACACCCTGGACCTTCTGGTCGACCAGCTTCGCCAGCAGCAGAAGCTGCTGGACGTCGTCGGCCAGATGGACGCCGCCGACCGTCAGGCCCTGGTGAACGAGGTGCTGCACCCCAGCGTCGGCGACCTGGTGGTCACCCCCAAGGACGTGGACGTGATGATCACCGACCTGTCCCGTATTCTGGCGGGGGCGATGAACGCCGCCCTGCACCCCGGCGTGAGCAAGGAAGAGATGGCGCAGTACCTCAACTGAGCAGGGCTTCTTGCGATAGGGCGGCGCCAGCCGATTGGGGCGGGACCCCCACAGCAGGGCGGCGCCGGCCGATTGGGGTGGGACCCCCTGGTCTCACCGCCTGTTTTCCGTCCGGCTTGAGGAACGGCTCAAGCCTGCCAGTTGCTCGAAGAAGCCGGGGTACGATACGTCCACGCACTCGGCCCCGCCGATGGTCACGGGGGCGGAGGCCAGCAGGCCCGCCACCGCCAGGCTCATGGCCAGCCGGTGGTCGCCGCGGCTCTCCACGCGGCCCCCGGTGAAGCGCCCGCCAGGCAGGGCCGCCCGGCCCGGGATGACCATGCCGTCGGGTCGCTCCTCCACCACGGCGCCCAGATGCCGCAGTTCCGCCGCCAGCGCGGCGATGCGGTCACTCTCCTTGACCCTCAGCTCGGCGGCATCGCGGATGGTGGTCGGCCCTTCCGCCAGGCAGGCGGCGACGGCCAGCACGGGCAGTTCGTCAATGGCCCGCGGGATCAGGTCCCCTTCCAGCACGGTGCCATGGAGCGAGCCTCCCCGCACCAGGAGGTCACCGACCGGCTCGCCGCAGATCTCCTCTTGCCGCACCACCGCAATATCGGCGCCCATGGCTCTCAGGGCATCGATCACCCCGGTGCGAGTCGGGTTGAGCCCGACGCCCCGAACCAGCGCCTCCGCCCCCGGCGTCGCCGCGGCGGCGGCCAGGAGGAAGGCGGCGGAAGAGATGTCGCCGGGAACCACCACGCCTTGCCCGACCAGCCTGACCGCACCGCCCCGGACGGAGACCCGGGTCCCCGTCACCTCCACCTCGGCGCCGAAGGCCCGCAGCATGCGCTCCGTGTGGTCACGGGAAGGGGATGGTTCGGTCACCGACGTCACGCCCTCCGTCCTCAGTCCCGCCAGCAGCAGGGCGGACTTCACCTGGGCCGAGGCCACGGGAAGGGTAACCTGGCGCGGCGCCAGCGATCCGCCGTGAAAGGTGAGCGGTGCCAGGCGGCCGCCCTCGCGCCCGGTGATGGCGGCCCCCATCGCCCGCAGAGGCTCCACCACCCGGAGCATGGGGCGGCGGCGAAGCGAGGCGTCGCCGGTCACCGTGACGGTGAAGGGACGGCCCGCCAGGACGCCGGCGAGCAGGCGCAGGGTCGTGCCCGAGTTCCCGGCGTCCAGGACGTCCTCCGGCTCGCGCAGGCCGTTCAGCCCCAGGCCGTGCAGCGTCACATGGCCCGGCTCCGGCACGTCCACCCCAACCCCCAGGCTCCGCAGGCAGGCCAGGGTGCTGAGGCAGTCCGCGCCCATCAGGTAGCCGCGGATGTCCGTGTCCCCCTCGGCCAGGGCGCCCAGCAGGGCGGCCCGGTGCGAGATGGACTTGTCGCCGGGAACCGTCAGGTCCACCCGCCAGGCCTCACGCGGATGTACGGTCACGTCCATGGGAGAACCACCTCCGAATCCTGGTCGTCACGGAAACAGCGCCAGGCGGGCCGCCTGAGCCTGCTGGAACAGGCCCTCCAGGGCCTCTCCGTCCCCTGCCTCCAGGGCCCGGCTGACCTCGGCCAGCTCGGACTGCAGCCGCTTCAGCCCTTCGACCAGGTGGTCGCGGTTGGCCAGGGCCAGGTCGCGCCAGAGCCCGGCCGGGCTGGCGGCCAGGCGCGTCGTGTCGTGCAGGCCGGGACCTGCCAGCCGCCGGGCCATATTCAGGCCCCTGCCGGCGGCGGCCGTGCCGGACGCGCCCCTGGCCACCGCAGCGGCCAGGGCGTAGGCGGCCAATTGGGGCAGGTGCGAGATCTCCGCGGCCAGGCAGTCGTGTTCGTCAGGACCAAGGAGGACAGGGTCCGCCCCCACCGCCTGGGCCAGGTGAGCAACCATCTCCACAGCGTCCGGCCGCGAAGAGGGGCCCGGCACCACGGCCCAGGCCCGGCCCAGGAAGAGGTCCCCGTCCGCCGCCGCCACCCCTGCTCGCTCCCGCCCTGCCAGGGGATGCCCTCCCACGAACTGCTCAGGGTAGGGCAAGGCCTGCGCCGCTTCCAACACGGGTCGCTTCACGCTCCCCAGGTCGGTCACCACCGCGCCCTCCTTGAGATGAGGGCCGATCAGCCCGAACAGGCGGGGCAGGGCAGGCACAGGGACCGCCAGCACCACCAGGTCGGCTGCGGAGACGGCGGCCTCCAGGGGGCGCCCCTCGTCCACAGCGCCCCGGCGGACGGCCGCCTGCAGCGAAGACGGGTCGTGATCGCACCCGAGCACTCGCGACGCCAGACCCCGACGGCTCAGGGCCATTCCCAGCGAGCCGCCCATCAGCCCCACGCCGATGATGGCCACGGTGCCGAAGCGGGCCAAGGCGGGCGCCTCCGAGTCAGCCCTGTCGCGAAAACCAGGCTCCTCCATCTCTAGCCCACCTTGCCGGCCAGGGGGGCTTTCGGAGTCTCGGCCGCCTCCACTGCCACCCGCACGCCGGGCTCAGCTCCGGCCATGGTGCGGCCTACGGCCTCCGCCACGGGCCGCAGCCGGCGCATCAGGTCGCCGAACTGCTCCGTGGTCAGGGCCTGCGGCCCGTCGCACAGGGCCAGCCGCGGGTTGTAGTGCACCTCCACCAGCAAGGCGTCGGCGCCGGCCGCCACAGAGGCCAGCGACATGGGCGCCACCAGCTTGTTCTTACCCGTGCCCTGCGTGGGGTCCACCAGCACCGGCAGGTGCGAGAGCATCTTCACCAGGGCCACCGCGGACAGGTCCAGCGTGTTGCGGGTAGCGGTCTCGAAGGTGCGGATGCCCCGCTCCCCCAGAATCACCTGGTGGTTGCCGCTGGCCATGACGTACTCTGCCGCCAGCAGCCACTCCTCGATGGTCGTGTGCATGCCGCGCTTCACCAGCACGGGCTTCCCGACCCGGCCCAGCTCCTTCAGCAGGCTGAAGTTCTGCGCGTTGCGGGCCCCCAATTGCAGGATATCCGCGTAGTAGGCCACCTGGTCCACGTCCCGGGTGTCCATCACTTCCGTGATGACCGGCAGGCCCGTGGCCTCGCGGGTCTCGGCCAGCAGCTTCAGCCCCTCCTCGCCCAGCCCTTGAAAGGCATAGGGCGAGGTCCTCGGCTTGAAGGCGCCACCCCGCAGCAGCCTGGCGCCCGCGGCCTTGACCGCGCGCGCCGTCTCCAGCAGCTGCCCGCGGCTCTCGACGGCGCAGGGGCCTGCCATCATCACGACCTCACTGCCGCCGATCTCCACGTCGCCCACCTGAATCACCGTGTCGTCGGGGTGGAAGTGTCGGCTGGCCAGCTTGTAGGGCTCCATCACCGGCACCACCCGTTCCACGCCGGGCAGGGTCTGCAGGTCGTCGGGCTCCGCCGCCCGGCGGTCGCCGACGGCCCCAATCACCGTCTTCTCCACGCCGCGTGAGACATGTACGCCGAACCCGAGCTTCGTCAAACGTTCCACCACCTGGTTCACCTCGGCCTCGCCGGCTCCCTGTTGCATCACTACGATCACGGGCCTCACCCCTCTGCCTGTCAGTTGAATACAAAAACTCCCGTCCCCTGAGGGACGGGAGTTGTTCCCGCGTTACCACCCTTGTTCCCCGCCGGCGGCGGGACTCTCGACAGCGTACCAACATACGCCCTTCCTGCTAACGGTGGAAGTTCCGTCGGCGCCTACTTGCCCGGAGAGACGGTGGGAACCGCCGCCATGGGCGTTGGGGCCGCACTCGCGGACGTATTCGGCTTGGCCCCCGGTACCGGCTTGCACCTACCGCCGGCTCTCTTCGCCCGAAGGACAGGCCTACTCTTTCCGCTCATCGCTTTGGCTATTGGCCTTATGCTAACAAGGCCAAGCAAACCCGTCAAGAGATAATTTCTGGTCCGCACGCGGCGGGCAAGGGCGGCCCTCAGGTTGGTCAGTCAACCAGGCAGGCCATGCTATGAACCTATGTTCAACTCTTACTTCCTATTCTCTGCCCGGTTGCAATTGCCTGCTTCAGGTCGGCGGCGATTTTGCGGAGCCGCCCGGGAAGCTCAGGAATCCGCCCCGCCTGCACCGCAGCCTCCACCTCCCCGACCAGGGCCGAACCGACGATGACCGCGTCCGCAGCCGCCGCCACCTGCGCCGCTTGCTCCGGCGTGGAGATGCCGAAGCCGACGGCCACCGGCAGGTCGGTGTGAGCCTTGACGCGCGCCACCAGACTGCTCAGCCCCGGCGGCAGATCCCGCCGCACCCCGGTGACGCCGGTAAGGGAAACGCAGTAGACGAAGCCGCCGCTCGCCTCTCTGAGCCGCGACAAACGCTCGTCCGTGGTGGTCGGGGCGGCAAAGGGGACCAGGTGCACGCCGGCCCGCTTCGCCTCCTCCGCCAGGCTGGCCCCGCCCAGGCCAAGGTCCGCCTCCTCCGCCGGCAGGTCGGGGATGACCAGCGCGTCGATGCCGGACTCGGCCGCCTCCGCCAGAAAACGCCGCGGCCCCCGGCGCAGCACCGGATTGACGTAGGTCAGCAGGGCCAGCGGCGTGTCGCAGGACTCATGCAGGGAGCGGGCCAGGCGAAACACGGTGTCCACGCCGGTGCCCGCCTGCAGGGCCCGGAGGGCGGCCTGCTGGTTGACCGGCCCGTCGGCCAGGGGGTCAGAGAAGGGCAGGCCCATCTCCAGGACGTCGGCGCCCCCTTCGGCCAGGGCCTGGAACAGGGCCAGCGAGGTCTCGGGGTTCGGATCGCCGGCCGTGAGGTAGGCAATCAGGCCCTTCTCGCCCCGGCGCGTCAGCCGGTCCAGCGTCTCGTCCAGTCGGTTAGGCCTCATTGTCCCGTCACCTCCAGCAGGCGTGCCACCTGTTCCACGTCCTTGTCTCCCCGTCCGGACAGCGAGACCAGGATGATCTGGTCCTGCCGCAGCCGCGGCGCCTCCTTGACCACCTGGGCCACCGCGTGCGCGCTTTCCAGGGCCGGGATGATGCCCTCCAGCCGGGCCAGCCTCTGAAATGCCTCCAGGGCCTCGGCGTCGGTCACCGAGGCGTAATCGGCCCGGCCTGTGTCGCGCAGGTAGGCATGCTCCGGACCGACGCCCGGATAGTCCAGGCCGGCGGAGACCGAATGGGCCGGCAGTACCTGGCCGTCCTCGTCCTGCAGCAGGTAGCTGAAGGCGCCGTGCAGGACCCCCGGAGCGCCCCGCGTCAGGGTGGCGGCGTGGCGGCCGGTGTCCAGCCCCTCGCCCGCCGCCTCCACACCCATCAGGCGGACATCCCGGTCCTCGCGGAAGGCGTGGAAGATGCCCATGGCGTTGCTGCCGCCGCCGACGCAGGCCACCACCAGGTCGGGCAGGCGCCCCTCCATCTCCAGCAGCTGCTGCCGGGCCTCCCGGCCGATGACGGCCTGAAAGTCCCGCACCATCTGCGGGTAGGGGTGCGGTCCCACCACCGAGCCGATGATGTAATAGGTGTCCTCCACGTGCGTCACCCAGTGGCGGATGGCCTCGTTGGTGGCGTCCTTCAGGGTGCGGCTGCCGGAGGCGACGGGCACCACCTCCGCCCCCAGGAGCCGCATCCGGAACACGTTGAGCCTCTGTCGGGCCACGTCCTCCTCACCCATGAACACGGTGCACTCCAGGCCGAAGAGGGCGGCCGCCGTGGCGGCGGCCACGCCGTGCTGGCCGGCCCCGGTCTCGGCGATGACGCGCTTCTTGCCCATCCGTCTGGCCAGCAGAGCCTGTCCCAGGGTGTTGTTGATCTTGTGGGCCCCGGTGTGGTTCAGGTCCTCCCGCTTCAGGTAGATGCGAGGGCCGCCCAGGGCCTCGGACAGCCGGTCCGCCCGGGTCAGGGGCGTGGCCCGCCCCACGTAGTCCTTCAGGTACCCGTCCAGTTCCGCCTGGAAGGACGGGTCCCGGGCCGTCTCCTCGTAAGCCGTCTCCAATTCCCCCAGGGCGGGCATCAGCGTCTCCGGTACGAACTGGCCGCCGAAGGGGCCGAAGTGCCCCCGGCGCGGGTCCCTTGCCGACGGGCCGGTGAGGCCCGCGGGGCCGCCGCTTGAAGTCTGCACATGCGCCATTCGTCTCCGCCTCCCCTACATGTTCCGGCCGTTGGCCAGACTCCGTGTGCCCAGGGGCGACGAAGCCTGCACGGCTTCCATGAAGGCCCGAATCCGCGCCGGGTCCTTCACGCCATCGGTCTCCACGCCGCTGCTCACGTCCAGCCCATCGGCCCCGCTCTGACGCAGGGCCTCACCGGCGTTCTCGGGCGTCAGTCCTCCCGCCAGGTAAAGTGGGACGCGGGACCCTAGCATCAGCCGCGCCCGCCCCGCCAGGGACCAGTCGAACCGCCTGCCGGTGCCGCCCAACCGGCCGGGCACGGCGGCGTCCAGCAGGATGGCGTCGGCACCCGCCGCCACCAGGGTCGGCAGCCCCGCCAGGTCTTCCGGGCCGCTGACCGCCACACCGGCGATCACCCTCACGCCGCGCGGCAGCGCCTGGCGAACCTGCGCCACCGGGTCGGGACCCTGGCAGCCGTGAAGCTGCACCCCGGTGAGCCCGGCCTCGCGAACCACCTCCGCGATCTCATTCACCTCTGCACCGGTGGCCGCGCCGGCGGCAAACACGCCGACGCGCTCCACCCAGGCCGGGAGGTCGCGGCTCAGTTCCCGGGCCTGGCCCGGCCTCACCTGCCGTCTCGAAGGGGCAAAGACGAACCCGATGGCCGAGGCTCCGGCGGCGGTCGCCGCACGCAGCGACTCCGGGCCCGTGTGGCCGCAGACCTTGACCCAGGGACGGGCGGGGTCCGGGACCCCGTCGCCACGTCCCAGCAGCGACGCCGTGGCTGAGGCCACATCATCATGCCGCATCAGGCCCTCACCCACCAGAGCGGCGCCGGCGCCCGCCCCGGCCACGCGAAGCAGGTCATCTCGGGTGTGGATGCCGCTCTCGCTGACCACCAGGACCCCCGGCGGGGCCAGGGCCGTCAGTTCCTCCGTGACCCGCAGGTCGGTACGGAAGGTCCTCAGATCCCGGTTGTTGATGCCAAGGAGCCTCGCCCCGGCCGCCAGGGCCCGCTCCAGTTCGGTCCGGTCATGGACCTCCACCAGGGCGTCCAGATCCAGACGCCAGGCGAGATGAAGCATCCCTGCCAGGCGGTCGCCCTCCAGGGCGGCGGCGATGAGCAGCACGGCGTCAGCCCCCAGGGCCCTGGCCTCGTGGACCTGATAGGGGTCAACCAGGAAGTCCTTGCGCAGCACGGGGAGGCCCGACCCTTCCCGGGCCTGGGCCAGGTACTCCGGGCGTCCCTGGAAGAAGGGCTCGTCGGTGAGGACCGACAGGGCGGAGGCCCCTCCCAGCCGGTACTGTGTCGCCAGTCCGGCGGGGTCGAAGTCGGACCGTATGAGCCCCTTGCTGGGGGAGGCCTTCTTCAGCTCGCCGATGAGCGCCGGGCTCTCCCGGCCGTCGATGCCCCTGCGGCGCCCGCGCCGTAGGGCCGCTAAGAACCCACGGGGCCGGGGAGCCCGCTCCGCCAGGGCAACCACGTCGGAAAGCGGCCTTCGGGCCATGGCCTCCCTCAAGTCCAGCCGTTTCCGGTCCAGTATGGTATCGAGAAAACTGGGCCCCATCACCGGGCCACCGTCGCGGCCGGCCCGGCCGCCTCCCCGCCGGCCCCGTCGGTACCGGCCAAGGCCCCCGCCCGGGTAAAGAGCCGCAGGGCGTCCAGCTTGGCCAGGGCCCGGCCGGATTCGATGGACTCCTGCGCCAGACGGACCCCTTCACGGATGGATCCGGCGGCTCCAGCGGCATACAGGGCCGCCCCGGCGTTCAGGCAGACCACGTCCCGGGCCGGGCCGGGGTCGCCCCGCAGAACTCCCTGCAGGATGCCGGCATTGTGCTCCGGCGTCCCACCCGCCAGGGCCTCCGCCGGCGCCGGCGTGAGGCCGACGTCCTCCGGCCGCACCTCATAACGGCGAATGTGCCCATCGCGAACCTCCGCCACCTGCGTCGGACCGGAGAGAGCCATCTCGTCCATGCCGCCGTCGCCGTGCACCACCAGGCCCGTGCGGGTGCCCAGTCGGGCCAGGGCCACGGCCACCTTGCCCACCAGATCCTCGCGGAAGACGCCGATGACCTGTACCTGGGGCCGGGCCGGGTTGGCCAGGGGTCCGAGGCAGTTGAAGATGGTGTCGATGCCCAGCTCGCGTCGGGGCACCGCAGCGTACTTCATGGCCACGTGCAGGGCGGGGGCGAAGAGGAAGCCGATGCCCAGGAGTTCCAGGGCCTCGCCCACCCGCTCCGGCGTCAGGTCCAGGTTGACCCCCAGGGCCTCCAAAACGTCGGCGGAACCGCACTGCGTGGTGAAGGAGCGGTTGCCGTGCTTGGCCACGGGCACACCGGTCCCGGCCACCACAAAGGCGGCCGCCGTCGAGATGTTGAACGTCTTGGTCCGACCGCCGCCGGTGCCGCAGGTGTCGACCACCAGCGGCAGGCTGTGGGGGACCGGCGTGGCCTTCTCGCGCAGGACCAGGGCGGCGCCGGCGATTTCCTCCGGCGTTTCGCCCTTCACGCGCAGGGCGATGAGATAGGCCGCAATCTGCGACGGCGTGGCCTGGCCCGTCATGATCTCCTCCATGGCCCGCGCCGACTCGAACTCGTTCAGGTCTTGTCCCGCCGCGGCCTTGGCCATTAACTCGCGAATGCTCAAGTTCAAAGCCTCCCCAGGAGAAAGTTGTGCAGCAGGGTCTTGCCATCGGGCGTCAGGAACGACTCCGGGTGGAACTGGACGCCCACCACCGGGTGCCATCGGTGCCGGAGGCCCATGATGGTCCCGTCGGCCGTGGCCGACGTCACCTCCAGGCAGTCCGGCAGGCTCTCCCTCTCCACCACCAGCGAGTGGTACCGGCCGGCGGTCAGAGGCCGGGGCAAACCCTCGTAGAGCCCCCGTGCATCATGGCGGACCTCGGAGGCCTTGCCGTGCACCGGCTCCCGGGCCCGAACCACCCGGGCACCGTAGGCCTGAGCGATGCTCTGGTGGCCCAGGCAGACGCCCAGGGTCGGCGTGGTGGAGCCCAACCGGCGGATGACCTCCAGGCTGACCCCGGCTTCGTTCGGCGTGCAGGGACCCGGTGAAATCACCACCTGGTCCGGATGCAACCCGGCGATTTCATCCACCGTCATCTGGTCGTTGCGGACCACCTGTGGATCGGCGCCCAGTTCGCCCAGGGCCTGCACCAGGTTGTAGGTGAAGGAGTCGTAGTTATCAATCACCAGCAGCAATGGGCTCCCCCCTTTCGGCGCGAACGTCGGCCCCGGCCTGAGCGTCCGCCCCGGCGTCCGCCCCGGCGTCCGCCTGCTCTGCAGCCCGCAGCAGGGCCGCGGCCTTGTTCCAGCACTCCTCGTACTCGCGCTCGGGCTGCGAGTCGGCGACGATGCCGGCCCCGGCCTGGATGTACGCCACTCCCCCCTGCACCACCGCCGTCCGGATGGCGATGCAGGCGTCCAGGCCGCCGGCGAAGCCCAGGTAGCCCACCGCGCCGCCGTAAGGGCCGCGGCGGACGGGCTCCAGCTCGTCGATGATCTGCATGGCCCGGACCTTGGGGGCCCCGCTCAGGGTGCCCGCCGGGAAGCAGGCCGCCAGGGCGTCCACGGCGTCTCGCCCGGTCGCCAGCTCTCCTGTCACTTCCGACACCAGGTGCATGACGTGCGAGTAGCGCTCCACCCGCATCGCCTCGGTCACCTGCACGGTGCCGTAAGCGCTGACGCGCCCCACGTCGTTGCGGCCCAGATCCAGCAGCATGGCGTGCTCCGCCAGCTCCTTGGGGTCGGACAGCAGGTCGCGTTCCAGGGCCCGGTCCTCCTCCGGCGTTGCTCCGCGGGGCCGCGTGCCGGCGATGGGACGGGTGATTACACGCCCTCCCTCCAAACGCACCAGCATTTCGGGTGAGGCGCCGGCCAGCTGCACCGGGCCGAAGTTGAGGTAGAACATGTAGGGCGACGGGTTGAGCCGACGCAGCGAACGGTACAGGCTGAAGGGGTGGGACCGGAGCGGCGAGCGCAGGCGCTGCGACAGCACCACCTGGAAGGCGTCGCCGGCCCGGATGTACTCCTGGATGCGGCCCACGGCTGCCAGGAAGGAGTCGCGCGGGAAGTCGGGCAGGGGGTCGGTCCGGTACGCCCTTGTGGAAGGCGCCGCCGCCCGCAGGGATTCCTCCGGCAGCGGCTTCTGCAGCCGGGCCACGGCGTCGTCCAAAACCGCGGCGCTTCGCCTGTACAGATCCTCTGCCGATTCTCCCTCCCGCCCCGGCAAGGCGGCCACCAGATAGACCTGACTCTTCACGTGATCGAAGATGGCCAGGATGCCGGCCGCCATCCACCAGGCCGCGGGCAGGTCGCGCTCCTCCGGCGGGGGGTCAGGAAGTCGCTCCAGCGCCCGCACAGCGTCATACCCCAGGTAGCCCACCAGCCCGCCGGTGAAGTCCGGCAGCCCCTCCAATCCTGGCAGCCGGTTCAGCGCCGGAGCCCTCAGTTCAGCCAGATGTCGGCGCAGCAGAGCGAAGGCGTCCTCGTCCGGGGCGGCCGCAACCACCCGAAAGGGGTCGGCCCCGACGAAGGAGTAGCGGGCGATGCGCTCGCCGCCCTCCACGCTCTCCAGCAGGTATCCGTGGCCCTGCCCGACAAGCTTGAGGTAGACGGACACGGGCGTCTCCAGGTCGGTGTTCCAGGTCCTGGCCACGGGCACCAGCGGGTACTCCCGGGCCAGGAGTTCAAAAGTTGCCAAGTCGGGCCACACGTCAGCCGCCTCCTACCTGCCTTGCGGCAATACAAAAAGGCCTTTCGTCCCAGCTCTGGGACGAAAGGCCTTGCCTTCCGCGGTGCCACCCCAATTGGATCGCTGCGCGACCCCTCTCTGCAGGTACGGACGGGGAGGCCTGCAGCAGAGTGACGCGTGCAAGTACCCAACGTCGATACCCTCTCCCTGTTGACGGCGGGAGGTTCCGTCGGCGCCTACTCGCCCGGCTCGCCCTCCCTGTACGGGAAAGACCTCCGGCTTTCGGGCCGCAGCTCGTGGGACCATTCCGCGTCAGGCCTTGCGCCGGACCTTTCACCAACGCCGGCTCGCTTGGGCAGAAACCTGCCGCGTACTCTTCCACTCATCGCCTTTGCCGTATGATGTTGGACTGATAGTAACACCGGGCCACGCGAAGTGTCAACCGCCTTTTGCCGGCTGATGGTCGGGTCCTGGCCCAATTCGCCTGTCGGCACCTCTACCCCACCTGAATCAGCCCCGCGCGCTCGCGGAACTTGTGGCGCACCTGCTCGCGCAGGGCGGCCAGTTCGGGTGAGCGGAGACGACGGTCCTGGGCAACCAGGGCCAGGGCCTCCTGGCGCGCCACCTCCAGAACCTTCTGGTCGCGCAGGGGGTCGGCGATCTTCAGGTCGGGCAGGCCGTGCTGGCGCGTGCCGAAGAACTCCCCGGGGCCTCGCAGCTTGAGGTCTTCCTCGGCGATCTCGAAGCCGCTCTGGGTGCGCTGCATGACCAGCAGTCGCTGGCGTCCCTCCTCGCTGGTGGGCGAGGCCACCAGCAGGCAGTACGACTTGTGGGCGCCGCGGCCGACGCGGCCGCGCAGCTGGTGCAGTTGGGCCAGGCCGAAGCGGTCCGCGCCCTCCACCACCATGACCGTGGCGTTGGGCACGTCCACGCCCACCTCGATGACGGTGGTAGCCACCATCACCTGCATCTGGCCGGAGCGGAAGGCGGCCATGGCGCGATCCTTCTCCTCCGGCTTCATGCGGCCGTGCAGGAGGCCCACCGTCAGGTCGGGGAACTCCTCCTGGGACAGCCGCTCCGCCAGGGCGGTGGCGGCCTCTGCCTGCACCTTCTCCGACTCCTCCACCAGGGGGCAGACCACGTAGGCCTGGCGCCCCTCGGCCACCTGCTGCCGCACCAGGCCGTAGACCCGCCGCTTCTCCTTATCCGTGAACCAGCGCGTCTCGACAGGCGTGCGGCCCGGCGGCAGTTCGTCGATGACGGAGACCTCCAGGTCGCCGTAGAGCGTCAGGGCCAGGGTGCGGGGAATGGGCGTGGCCGTCATGACCAGCACGTCGGGGACGGGCCCGGCTGGGCTGACCCGGGCGCCGTCCGCCACGGCCGTTTCGACCCGCGCGGCCTCGTCGGCGGGAGGCGGCGGCGGGCCCCCTTCCTCGGTCGGGGCGACGGCGTGCGAGGCCGCGCCCTTGTCCAGCAGCAGGGCCCGCTGGCGCACGCCGAAGCGGTGCTGCTCGTCGGTGACCACCAGGCCCAGGCGGTGAAACGCCACACCCTCCTGAATCAGGGCGTGGGTGCCCACGGCCACGTGGACGACACCGGTGGCCAGGGCCCGCAGCAGGGTCGCCTTCTCGCGCCGCGGCAGACCGCCGGAGACCAGGGCCACGCGGATGCCGAGCGGCTCCAGCCAGCGGCGCAGGACCAGGAAGTGCTGCTCGGCCAGGATCTCCGTGGGCGCCATCAGGACGCCCTGGTAGCCGCTGGCCACGGCCTTCACCAGGGCCAGGGTGGCCACCACGGTCTTACCCGAGCCGACGTCGCCCTGCAGCAGGCGGTTCATGGGCCGGGGCGACTCCATGTCGCCCCGGATGTCTTCGTAGGCACGCTGTTGCGCGCCGGTGAGGCGATAGGGCAGGGCGGCCAGGAACTGGGCCACCAGGGGCCCGTCCGGGCGGTGCTGGAGACCGGGCGTCTCTTCGGCATAGCTGGACTTCATCAGGGCCAGGCCCAACTGGAGCAGGAACAGCTCGTCGAAGACCAGGCGCTTGCGCGCCGCCTCCAGGTGCTTGTCACTGGCGGGGAAGTGGATGTGGTACCAGGCGCCGGCGCGGCCGCCCAGGCGGTGGCGTCCCCGCAGGTCGGCGGGCAGCGTCTCGGGCAGGCCCGGGGTGTACTGGTCCACCACGCCCTTCATCAGGCTGCGCATCATCCGGGCGGTGAAGCCCTCGGTCAGAGGGTAGATGGGCACAAGGCGGCCCGTATGCAAGGGGTCGCCGTCCTCTACCGCCTCGTACTCGGGGTTGCTGAACTGAATCTGGTTGTAGCGCCGCTCCACCCGGCCGCTGAAGATGACGCGCTGACCCGGCTGGAAGTGGCCGCGCCGGAAGGGCTGGTTGAACCAGACGCCCCAGCACAGGCCCAGGCCGTCGGTGACGCCCACTTTGAGGATGTGCAGGCCGCGCCGGGGACGCATCTCCTGCACGCCGGTGACCACGCCCTGCACCGTCTCCAGCTGGCCGTCGGCCACCTGGGCGATGGGCTTGAACTGGCTGCGGTCCTCGTGCCGCCGCGGGAAGTGCTCCAGCAGGTCCATGACCGTCTCGACGCCCAGCTTGTTCAGGGCCCTGGCCTTGGCCGGGCCCACTCCCTTAAGGTACTGCACTGGCAACAAAAGAGGGTCCCGGGGGGACCCTGCACCCGTGATGGGCTGCGGCAACGACGGCCCGGCGGTCGTCTTGGGCGCTGCCTTCGCCTTCGGCCCGGCCTCCGCCTTCGGCCCTGCGGCCGGGTCAGGCCGGGCCGACCGGGCCGACCCCGCAGCCTCTTGCTGTTTCTTCCTGGTGGGTCTCGCTTCCGCCATGACTCACTCCACCGAGATCAGGTAGTAATAGAGCGGCTGCCCTCCGTAATGGACCTCCACCTCGGCCTCCGGGAAGCGGGAGCGGACGGTGTCCGCCAGGACCGAGGCGTCCTCGCCGGTAACACTCTCGCCGTAGTACAGAGTGATGATTTCGCCGCCGTCCTCCATGAGCTTGGCCACGACGTCCGCGGCCACGGAGTCGACGGAGGAGCCGGTGGTGGCGATCTGCCCCTCAGCCAGGCCGAGGATGTCGCCCTTCTGGATGGTCAGGTCGCCAATGGCGGTGTCGCGGACGGAGTAGGTGACCTCGCCGGTGCGGACCGCCTCGGCAGCCCGCTGCATGCCGGCCACCACGCGGTCCGCCTCACCGTCGGGCTGCCAGGCCAACATGGCGGCGATGCCCTGAGCGAAGGCCTTGGTGGGCACCACATGAATGACCTGACTCCCGGCCAGATCCTTGGCCTGCTGCGCCGCCAGGATGATGTTCTTGTTGTTGGGGAGGAGCACCACGTCGTGTCCGCCGGTCTGGCGCGCGGCGTTCAGCAGGTCCTCTGTGGACGGGTTCATGGTCTGCCCGCCCTCGATCACAGCCGACACGCCCAGGCTGCGGAAGATCTCGCTCAGGCCATCACCCGCGGCCACAGCCACCACGGCCAGGGCCGGAGCTTCCTCCTCGGGGGCCGGAGCCGCCGTTCCCAGGCCCTCCAGGGTGGCATCCATGACGCCCTCGCTGGGGTCAAGGCGCGGGCCCGTGCCGTCGCCGGCTTCCTGACCGGCGTGCTGGCGCAGGTCTTCGTGCTGAACCTGCATGTTCTTGATCTCGATGTTGAAGACCGTGCCCTGGCGGACGCAGTAGTCCAGCACGGGGCCGGGATTGCCGGAATGGATGTGCACCTTGGCCAGTTCGGCGGTGCCCACCACCAACAAGCAGTCGCCCATCGGCGCCAGATGATGGCGCATGTCGTCCAGCAGCAAACCCTTGCCCCGGATCATCAATTCGATGTCGTAGGGGAAGCGGATATCGTACTCCTCATGCAGGTCGAACTGCACCTTTTCCGCCGGCGAGGTATCCTTGCCCGCCCTCACGGGCGCGGCCGCAGGCCGGCCCTGATCCAGGGCCGCGCCGCGCAGGGCCTCCACGTAGCCCTCCAGGACGTAGGCGAAGCCCTTGCCGCCGGAATCCACGACGCCGGCCTTCTTGAGGATGGGCAGCATCTCCGGCGTGCGGGCCAGGGTGGCCTCCGCCTCGCGGTGCGCCGCCTCCAGCACGCCCAGCACGTCCTCGCCCTGCCGGGCCGCCACCAGAGCGGCCTTGGCCGACTCGCGCGCCACCGTCAGGATGGTGCCCTCCACCGGCTTCATAACCGCCTTGTAGGCGGTGCGCACGCCCTCCTGCAGGGCCCCGGCGATATCCGTGGCCGTGGCCCGCTTCTTCCCGGACAGGCCCTGGGAGAAGCCGCGGAAGAGCTGGCTGAGGATGACGCCGGAGTTGCCCCGGGCGCCCATCAGGCAGCCCATGGCGCAGGCCTCGGCAACCTCGGCCACGGTGGTTTCGGGCGCCTTCTGAACCTCCCGCGAGGCCGACAGCATGGTCATGGTCATGTTGGTTCCTGTATCGCCGTCTGGCACGGGGAAGACGTTAAGCGCGTCGACCGTCGCCTTATTCTGTTCGAGGTGGTTCGTTGCAGAAATGAAGAGCCGCTTGAGCAGGGCGGCGTCCACGTACTCCAGGCTCAAAATACAGGTGGCCTCCTCTAGCGGGCGCTGCCGACCTTCACGCCCTGCACCCGTACGTTCACGTTTCGCACCTTCAGGCCCGTGGTGCTCTCAATGGTGTATTTGACCTTATCCACCACGTTGTGGGCCACTTCGGAGATCTTGGTGCCGTAGCCGACGACGACGTACAGGGTAATGTCCGCAATATTGTCGCTGAGTTCAACCTCCACGCCCCGCGAGAGGTTTTCGCGTCCCAGCAGCTCGGCAATGCCATCCTTGATCTTGGTCGAGGCCATGCCGACGACGCCATAGCACTCTGTCGCCGCCACACCGGCGATGGTGGCTATGACCTCTTCCGACAGGGAAATGCGGCCCATTGTGTTGTTCATCTCACGAGCCACGCTACGGCCTCCCTCCGAGTGCTAACGGCAAAGATTCTCTGGAAAAGCGGCATTTTCCTCCTGGTATGCTCGGAAGAAGCACCCGGCGGGGCGGGTTGCCATGGCTTTGTTTTCTATGCTACAATTAGGCCTGTCTGTTTAGACCCGACATCAACCAAGCTTACTGGTCGCCTGGCCCGAGGAGGTGTAACGATGGCAAGACTGTGTGATGTTTGCGGCAAGACGGTTGTCTCCGGCAACCTGGTGTCTCACTCCAACATCAAGACCAAGCGCCGCTGGTCTCCCAACGTGCAGCGGGTTCGCGCAATTGTGGGGGGCAAGACGGTCCGCCTGACGGTCTGCACCCGGTGCCTCCGCTCGGGCCGTGTACAGCGCGCCGTGTAACCTCTGCCACACCGAACCGGCGGGTTCCTTCGGGAACCTGCCGGTTCTTCTTTTACGAGCACGGGCACGGGGCAGGCTTGGCCCGGCCAAGCCAGGCCAGGCCCGGGCCCTAGGCCGGCGGGTGCTCCAGCCGCTCCAGCACCTGCTGCAGCTCATCCGCGCTGACCTGATAGACCTTGTTGCAGAAGTGGCAGCGCAATTCCGCCCCCTGGTCCTCGTTTAGCATGGACCGGACCTCGTCGGCGCCCAGGGAGGCCACCAGCCCGATGACCCGCTCTTGAGAGCAGGTGCACTCGAAGCGCAGGGGCCGCGTCTCCAGAATGTGGTAGGGAACGCCCTGCAGCACGCGCCCCAGGATGTCCTCCGGCGTTAACCCCGCGTCCACCGCCGAGCTGACCGCCCCCAGGAGGCCCAGGTTGCGCTCCAGCTCCGCCTTCACGTCGTCGTCGGCCTGAGGCAGCAACTGCAGCAGGTAGCCGCCCGAGGCCTGCACCGTTCCCTCGCGGCTCACCAGCACGCCCAGGGCGGTGGCGGAGGGCACCTGTTCCGATACATAAAGGTAGTTGGTGACATCCTCGGCAATCTCGCCCGAAACCAGCGGGGCGCTGCCGGTGTAGGGCTGTCCGAAGCCGAGGTCGCGGGTCACGTGGATGTACCCGTCACGCCCCACCACCCCGCCCACGTCCAGCTTGCCCTGGGCGTTGTTGGGCAGGTCCGCGTGGGGCTCCTTGACGTAGGCGCGAACCCGTCCGGTGGAGTCGCCGTCGGCAATGATACCGCCAATAGGCCCGTCGCCGATGATTCGCACGGTGATGGACTGGTCGTCCTTCAGGGTTGCACCCAGCAGGGCCGTGGCCGTCATGGTGCGCCCCAGGGCCGCCGTGGCCGTGGGCGAGGTGTCATGGCGGCGGCGCGCCTCCTCCGCCATCTCCGTCGTCACCGCCGCCAGGGCGCGAATGCCGCCGTCCTCGGATGTCGCTCGAACCAGATAATCCGCCAAAATAGACCGCCTTTCCGGCTTCCGCCCGGCTCCCCGGCCGGGTCAGGGTCCCAACGGTCATTATACCCATCGTTGCCAGTGAGGCAAGTCCGACCCTCCCCGGGGAGAAGCGCCGGCCGGCAAAACAGAGGACCTCCGAGGCAGTCTCGGAGGTCCGGGTGGGGTATGTAATTGTTTCCTGGACCTAGGCGCTCTTGTTTGCGCCCAGGATCAACCGGAGAATGGCGCCGATGAATTTCGGCGGCCTTACCACGTACACCCGCATTTGAGCGCGCCTCCTTCGTCTAGTATCCGCGGATAATGAGCCAGCCGATGGCGATGAGAGCCATGCCCGCGATGCCGAACCAGAACCACCAGGGCAGGAAGGCGATCAGCAGGACAACGCCGAGAATGATGATCAGAAAACCGAGCGGGTTATACCGTCGCCATCGCCAGTACACCGTCGCTCCCCCCTTGCCGCTCAGGCGCCGGGGCGCCGCGTGCGCTACCACAGTATGAGGAACCCCCCGAGGGGGTGCATGCAACCGTGAGCGGCAGGTTCGG
>CALMNP010000344.1 GCA_937868875.1 uncultured Bacillota bacterium
GCCTCCGGTTCATGGATACGAACCGGGCCGCCGGCATATACCTGGGGGGCGGGTCAAGTCGCCGGCGGTTGCAGGGCCTACTTCGGCGCAACGAAAAGGACCCCGGCCGGTCCGGGGTCCTTCTCACGTCAGAGACTGGTGCTGAGGCGCTGGCTCTGCCACGGGTCGCCGCGCATGTGGTAGCCGTTCTGCTCCCAGAAGCCCGGTTCATCCTTCTCCCTGAACTCCAGGCCGCGCACCCACTTGGCGCTCTTCCAGAAGTAGAGGTGCGGCACCACCAGACGCAGGGGCCAGCCGTGCTCGGGCGTCAGGTCGCGCCCGCCGGCACGGTGGGCGAAGATGACGTCCTCAGCCAGCAGGTCTTCCAGAGGGAGGTTCGTGGTGAAGCCCTGCTCCGCATGTACCATGACGAAGCGTCCTTCCGGCCTGGGCCGAACATGCTTCATCACCTCGCGGAAGGGAACGCCCTCAAAGTCCATGTCCAGCTTGGACCAGCCGGTCACGCAGTGAATGTCGCGCTCGACGCGGACTCTGGGAAGAGCCATGAATTCTTCGTAAGTCCAGCGAACGGGCTCCTCCACCAGGCCGAAGACCCGGAAGTCCCACTGACTCAGGTCAGGGCTGGGGACGGAGCCGTAATGCAGCACCGGCCACTTCTCAGTGACACGCTGCCCTGGCGGAACGCGGGGTACGGACGATGACACGGCCGCAACTCACCTCGCAAGCTTGCTTTTCACCATCATACCACAGGGCCTGCCGATGGGAGGAAACCCCTTGACTCTTTAGCAATGATAATATATAAAAAAGTATAGGAAAAGGCTAGCGCTCCTTCCGGAATAGGGGAAATCCAAAGCGGATACTCTGGAAGCGCGGCTGGACCGACCGGTGGCGGAGAACCCCGGACACCCAGCGATTACAGGAGGATGATTGGGAATGGCTCAGTACGAACTTCCGCCTCTCCCGTATGATTACAATGCTCTGGAACCCTACATCGATGAGCAGACCATGCACCTTCACCATGACATCCATCACAAGGGCTACGTGGACGGCCTCAACAACGCCGTGGCCAAGATGGCCGAAGCCCGCGAGAAGGGCGATTTCGCCCTGATCAAGCACTGGGAGCGCGAGGCCGCGTTCCATGGCTCGGGCCACTTCCTCCACAGCGTCTTCTGGGCCAACATGGCGCCGAAGGCCGGCGGTCAGCCGAGCGGTCCCATCGCCGACCAGATCAAGAAGGACTTCGGCAGCTTCGAGGCCTTCGTGAAGCACTTCAGCGCCGCCTCCACCGCGGTGGAGGGTTCCGGCTGGGGCCTTCTGGTGTGGCAGCCTCAGGGTCAGAAGCTGGAGATCCTCACCGCCGAGAAGCACCAGAACCTGACCCAGTGGGGCGTCGTTCCCCTCCTGGTCCTGGACGTTTGGGAGCACGCCTACTACCTCAAGTATCAGAACAAGCGCGCCGCCTATGTAGAGGCCTGGTGGAACGTGGTCAACTGGAAGGACGTCAACGAGCGCTTCCAGAAGGCCCGCGGCTAGGTCACAGACGGGGAACAAAACAATCAAGGTCACAAAAGGAACCCCACGAAATTCGTGGGGTTCTCGGTTTCCCAGAATCGGCCTGTTTGTCACTTTAGGAACAAGCATCTTCGGGCGGACAGGCCGCCCGCGAGCAAGTCCACTACCCGCCGTAGGTTTCCGGCGCCTGCGCCAACTCCGCCTGAATGAGACCCAGCAGGTCCGCCGGAGTCTTCACGCGCGCCCAGCCCCGAATGCTGTCCAGCATGCGCTCGCGCTCCGTGATAGGGGGCGCGCCTGGGAGGGGGGCGGCGTCCAGGTCCCGGCCCTGCTCCGACACGTCTGAATCGTTGGTGGGCCAAGGATTTCGCTGTTCGTCCACGACGGGGCACCTCCTTGGAGTCCCATTGTACCACAGGCACCAGCGGCATGCTAGGCGAGTGACGCAATTCCTACAATGGGAAAAGTGACTGGCCTGACAGGGGGTTTGGAGACCACTGGTCCCACTGCCACGGCCTGGCCATCCAGGACGAATTTGCCCATCGGTGGGTGGGTTCATGCACGGGGCCAGGCGACGAGAGGGCCCATCGCGGGTGCTGTCAGCGCAGCCCCATCGACCGCATGACGTCCAGCGCGACGTCCGGCCTGTCCGTGATCAGGCCGTCAGCGCCCAGGGTCAGCAGACGGCGCATCTCCTGCGGGTCATCCACGGTCCAGTAGTGAACCTTGACGTTCCGGCGGTGCGACGTCCCCACCAGCCCCTTCTTGGCCAGGTCGATGCCGCTGCTCTCCTTGAGCTCGTAGGGGATCTGAACGGCGTCGGCCGGGGCGTGATACTGAAAGCCCAGGCCCAGCTTCCACTGCACCACCAGGCTGAGAATCTCCTTCTTCGAGGCGCCCGTGGCCACATCCGGCGCCGCCTTGCGAAAGGCCCTGATGGCGTCGTCGTAGACGGAGACCACCAGCACCTGTTTGGTCATGCCCAGGCCGTGAACCAGGTCCGCCAGGGGCTGGGCGATGGGCTGGTCGCCCTCCTTGATCTCGATGTTGACCCGCGCCTGAGGGAAGGTCTTGAAGACCTCCTCCAGGGTCGGAATGTGGATGCCCTGTCCGCGGTAGGGGTAGGTGGCCCCACCGTCCGGGGTGAAGCGGTACCCGGCGTCCAGCTTCTGCAGATCGGCCAGGGCGAAGTCGCGGATTCGCCCGGCGCCGTTGGTCAGGCGGTCGACGGTGTCGTCGTGCGCCACCACGATGGCGCCGTCCCGCGTCAGGTGCACGTCCAGTTCGAGGACGTCCGCCCCCATCTCCAGGGCCTTGAGGAACGAGGGGATGGTGTTGGAGGGGGCATAGGCGGAAGCGCCCTGGTGCGCCAGGATCAGGGGATGGTCCGAGGCCAGGTAGGGCTGCGGGACTCGGGGCGATGCGGTGGCCCAGCGCGTGAGGCCGGTGAGGAGCAGCAGAGCCGCCACGATGGCGACGACCTGAAGCCGGCGGCGACGGGGACGAGCCGCGGCGAGCGCAGTCTCGGTCATGTGCATCACTCCATAAAGACGCGATAGGACGCCAAGCCAATTCGCTCCCGTCCCCTCCCGCAGCCGGCCCTACATGACCAGGCCGCCGTTGGGACTGATGACCTGACCTGTGACAAAGGCGCCGCCGGGTCCCACCAGGAACAGCACGGCGGCGGCCACCTCTTCCGGCGTGCCCAGCCGGCCGAGGGGCGTGCGCTCCGCCAGTTCGCGGCGGTCGTCCGCGGTCAGGTCGGCCAGCATGTCGGTGTCGGTAGCGCCAGGGGCCACGGCGTTGACCGTGATGCTCCACGGGCCCACCTCCTTGGCCAGAGCCCGGGTGAAGCCCAGCAGGCCGGCCTTGGCCGTGGAGTAGGCCACCTCGCCCGCCGCCCCCACCAACCCCCAGATGGACGAGATGTTGACGATGCGGCCGCGGCGCGCCTCCATCATGGGCCGCAGGGCAGCCTTCGACAGGTTGAAGGACCCGCGCAGGTGAACGGCCATCAGCCGGTCCCAGTCGTCGACGCCGGTGTCCACCAGCAGGGAGGACAGCGCCGTGCCGGCGTTGTTCACCAGCACGTCCAGCCGGCCGAACTGCTCCAGGCAGCGGGCGACGGCGGTCTCCGCCGCCTGCGGCTCACTGACGTCCCCTTGCACCGCCAGGACATCGGCCCCCAACCGGCGTGCCAGCCGGGAGGTCTCCTCGGCGCCCTGCCGGTCCTGCCGGTAGTTGACGGCGACGGATGCGCCCTCTGCGGCCAGGGTCAGGGCGATGGCCCGGCCGATGCCGCGGGAGGCGCCGCTTACCAGGGCAACCTGCCCCTGCATGATCACAACTGCTTCCCCCACTCGGCCATGGCCTGCAGGATGCCGGCCAGAGAACGCCCACGGTCGGTCAGTTCATACTCCACGCGGGGCGGAACCTCGGGGTACGGCCGCCGCACCACCACGCCCCTGGCCTCCATCTCGCGCAGACGCTCGGACAGGGTCTTGGGGCTGATGCGGCCCAGCGATTGAAGCAGGTCGGTGAACCGGCGGGGACCCGCCAGCAGGTCGCGGATGATGAGCACCATCCACTTCCTGCCGATCACTTGCAGCGTCGTCTCGATAGGACACTTCTCCTGGTCCACAGAGGCCTGAGTCAAGCCACCCCTCCTCCCCCCGGGTCGGGCCCGGAGTTCCTGGCCTTGGGGCTCTGCGCCGAAATGAAGGCGCCCGCCCCATCCTTCTAAACTGCGCCGGGAATCTCCTCCCTGGCGCGCCGGATCGCCCTGCTGTGGTACAATAGGGGCAAATTTGCCTCAGGAGGACAAAGTCTTGGCAACCATCACGGTCACGCCTGCCGCTCAGGAGCGGCTGCAGGAATTCATCGCCAAGCAGCCCGGCCCGGTGGCGGGGTTGCGCGTTCTGGTCCGCGGCGGTGGCTGAAGCGGTTACCAGTATGGCATGGCCCTGGAAGGGCAGCCGGGTCCCGACGACCAGATTCTTGATGCCGGCTTGATCAAGCTTGTGCTGGACCCCTATAGCCTTGACACTCTGGACGGCTCCGTCATCGACTTCGTGGAAACGGCTTCGGGCGGCGGTTTCACCCTGACCGGGCCGGAGCAGGGCGGCTGCGGCTGCGGCGGCCACCACCACGACGACGAAGGCGGCTGTGGCGAGGGGTGCTCCTGCTCCGGCTGAAGCCACAACGTCCCTGGTTTTCCCAAGCATTGACTTTCTAAATTTGGCGACCTAGAATAGAGCCTAGAGAAAGCAGATGCGGGCAAACGGGAGGAACAGGGATGAACGTTACGTTGACGGAGACGGCGGCCGGGCGGCTGCGCGAGATCATCGCCTCCAAGCCCGAGCCCATCATCGGCCTGCGCCTGCTGGTTCGGTCCGGCGGCTGCAGCGGCTACACCTACGGCATGGCTCTGGAGCGTCACGCCCGCGAGGATGACCTCGTGGTGGAGGACCAGGGTCTGAAGATCGTGGTCGATTCCGGGAGCGCCGAGTTCCTGGAGGGCGCGGCCATCGACTATCAGGAGTCGCTGATGGGCGGCGGGTTCACCATCAAGAACCCCAACGCCGCCAGCACCTGCGGCTGCGGCAGTTCGTTCCGCACGGCTCAGAAGGCGGGCAGCCCGGACTCCTGCGGCTGCGGCCACTAGTCGCCGACGGCGGCGCACCATCAGTCAGAAGAACAGAGAGCCGAAGGCCATCGCTATGGCGATGGCCTTTTCTCATGCAGTTCCTCCAGCGCCAGAGCAATCTCATGGCGAGCCTGCGGGTCGTCCTCGACGACCAGAGCCCGTTGCAGGGGAGCCTCCGCCTCGTCCGGCCGGACGGCGCCGCGCCGGACCAGCTCGGCCAGAGCCCAGGCGGCGTGGCCGCGCATGACCGGGCGTGAGTCGGCCAGGGCGGCGAGCAGGTGGGGCAGAGCCGCAGGATCACCGGTGTTGCCCAGGGCCACCACGGCGTTGCGCTGCAGGACGGTCTTGCCGCGCCAGCCGGCGGCGCCGCGGGCGAACCAGCGCTGGAACTGGCCGCGTGTCATGTGCAGCAACTGCACCAGGTTGGGGAGGCCGCCCACCTCCGGGTTCGGCTGCAGGCCTGGATCCAGGGTCGGCTTGGCCCTGACGTTGTGGGGACAGGCATCCAGGCAGTCATCGCAGCCGAAGACGCGCAGACCCAGGGCCCGCCGGTACTCCCGCGGCAGGAAGCCCTTGAGCTGCGTGAGGCTCGACAGGCAGCGGGCGGAATCGATGACCCCGGGGGAGACGATGGCCCCCGTCGGGCAGGCGATGAGGCAGCGCTCGCAACGGCCACAGGTGCCGGACACGGGACGGTCCGGCTGCAGCGCCACGTCCGTCAGGAGTTCGCCCAGGAAGACCCAGGAGGCGAATTCCCGCGTGATGAGTTGGGCGTGCTTGCCGTACCAGCCAAGGCCGGCGCGCACGGCCACCGCCCGGTCCAGGGGCGGCCCGGTGTCCACGTGCACCTGAACCGCGGCACCCGGCACCTGCTGCTGCAGCCAGCGCCCGAGGGCCTCCAGTCTGGCGTGGAGGAACCGGTGATAATCCTCCGCCCCCCGGGCGTAGCGGCTGAGCCGGCCGCGCAGGGGGCCGGGCTGCGTGTCCTGGGGGCCGGCCGGC
>CALMNP010000345.1 GCA_937868875.1 uncultured Bacillota bacterium
TGGAGCTCCTGGTGGCCATCGACATTCAGATGAGCGATACCGCCGCCTACGCCCACTACGTGCTGCCTGAATCCACGTACCTGGAGCGGCCGGACCCGGTTCAGGTGGCTGGTTCGGCGGTGGCCCTGCGCCAGCCCGCGGTCAAGCCCCTGGGGGACACGAAGGGGGAGGACGAGATCCTGATCGACCTGGCCAGAGCCGCAGGCCTGGCGGAGAACTTCGCCTTTACCCTGGAGGAGTACAACGACGCGCTGCTGGCCCCCCTCGGGGTCACCCGCGAGCAGCTGCTCAAGGAGGGCGCGGTCAAGGTGGACGCCGCGCCGCCGGACTACGTGAAGCTGAAGACGCCCTCGGGCAAGATCGAGCTGTACTCGGAGGACGTCAACAAGGCGGGAGGGTCGCCCGTGCCCGTCTGGGTCCCGCCGCAGGTGCAGCCCGGCAAAGGTCAGTTCCAACTGCTGCACGGCCACGTGGCCATGCACACCCACACCTCTACGGACAACAACGCCTACCTGCACGCGCTGATGCCGGAGAATGAACTCTGGATCCACGCGGATTCCGCCCGAGCCCTGGGCGTTGGCGACGGGGACCTGGTTGAGGTCGAGTCGGAGGTCGGCCGGGTGCGGCTCAAGGCAAAGGTGACCCAGGCCATCCGGCCGGACTCGGTGTTCATGGCCCATGGTTTCGGCGGGGTGTCGCCCTACAAGCGCCTGGCCTACAAGAAGGGGGCCAACCTGAGCGAGGTGACCCCGGTGCGCGTGGCGGAGCTCTCCGGGGCGGCAGCCCAGTGCGAAGTTGTGGTCACGGTACGGAAGGTGGGGTAGCGACATGGCCAAGTACGCAATGCTGGTGGACCTGAACCGGTGTGTGGATTGTCAGGCCTGTACCGTCGCCTGTCAGGCCCAGTACGGCCTGGAGCCGGACAAGCGGTTTACAACGGTGCGCCGTTACGAGTGGGGGACGTATCCGGACGTGCAGGGAGCCTTTGTCACCACCCAGTGCATGCACTGCGACAAGCCGCCCTGCGCCGAGGTGTGTCCTACCGGGGCGTCTTACAAGCACCAGGACGGCGCCGTTTTGATCGACGAAAGCCGGTGCATCGGCTGCAGATACTGCCTCACCGCCTGCCCCTACGACGCCCGGGTGTACGACGAGACCAAGAAGGTAGCCCGCAAGTGCTCCTTCTGCTACGCCGAGGTCGCCAAGGGCAAGGCACCCGCCTGCGGCAAGACCTGTATGGCGGGAGCACGGATTTTCGGAGACCTGGACAACCCCAGCAGCGACATTGCCAAGGCCGTGGCCGGCAAGGGAGTCGTGAAGATCGCCGGGACGTCTATCTATTACGCTGTGCCCAGGTCCCTGGAGCGTTCCTACCTGCCCAAGGATGGGGAGGTTCCGGCCTACGTATCCGCCTGGCAGGGGTTTGTCCAGCCGGCCGGCAAGGCCTTGCTGGGCGGCGTGGCGGGCGTCGTCGTCCTGGCCGCCCTGGCCAACAACCTGCGGTCGCACGGCGAGAAGAGCGCATCCGGCGAGGAGGGTTCCAGCCATGACTGAGCAGCGGCGCGTGCTTCGCTTTAACCTGGCGGAAAGGGCGGCCCACTGGGTCCTGGCCGTCTCCTTCCTGCTCCTCTTCCTGACGGGCGCGGCCCTGGTCTTCCGCAGCCTTGTGCACCTGCTGGGCCCGTCCGGGCTCCGGATCACCAGCCGCCTGCACCACGTCGTGGCTTATGCCTTCACCTTCGGTCCTGTGGCGGTCCTGCTGCTTACTACGCCGAAGACCACTCGGGAGTGGCTGCGAACCATCTTCACCTGGACGAAGGAGGACCTGGCCTTCCTGGCCTCCTTCCCCAAAGAGTTCTTCGGCCTGAAGGTGGAATTGCCCAGTCAGGGCAAGTTCAACGCCGGGGAGAAGGTGAACTCCCTGCTGACCCTGTTTGGTTCGGTCCTCATGGTGGCCACGGGCTGGGTCATGCTCTTCCGCGACAGCTTCCCCAAGGCCGTCCTGGCCTGGGCCTACCCCCTGCATGACGCGGGGGCCTTGCTCATGGGGTCGGTGATCCTCGGGCACGTGTACCTGGCGCTCCTGCATCCGGGCAGCCGGGAGTCCATTAACGGGATGCTGCGCGGCACGGTTTCGGAGAAGTTCGCCCGGGATCATCACGCCAAGTGGTACGAGGAGATCAGCAAGAGCGCGTGAAGTTGGGGGGTGGCGTCGATGGCGGTGAAAGAGGAACGGGCGGAGGCCCTGCGTTCAGAGGTATATGCCCTATTGGGGGAGCTCCTGCGCGAACCCAGAAAGCCCCTGTTTGAGGCGCTGGTCTCCGGTGACGTGGCCGACGCGCTTGCAGACGCCTTTGAGCACCTCGGCCTGACCGCCGCCCCGTTCCTCTTCGCCGGGGCCGTGGAGGGGGTGGCATCGCCGCCCCGGAGCCTGGAGGAACTGAAGCGGGCCTACTGGGACGCCTTCGCCAACCCCCTTTCTGACAGGGTGGCGCCGGTGGAGTCGGTGTACCGGCCGTGGTCGGAGGCATCCACCACCGACACGGGCATGGGCGGCGCCAGGGGGTACCTCCTTAGCGACAGGGCCCTCCACCTGTTGGAACTGTACCGGCTCACGGGTGTCGCGGTGCCCGTCGGGTTTGAAGCCATGCCCGATCACCTGGCCCTGGAGCTTGACTTCATGGCTTTGCTGTGCCGCCGCGGCCATCCGGCTGAACAGGCGCGGTTTCTGGAGGACCACCTGAGCTGGCTGGACGATCTCGCCCAAGATGCAAGGCGGCGCGAGATCCCTGTCTTTTACGCCGCCGTGCTGGAACTGGCGGCTTCCCTGGTTCGATGGGACGCGGCTCACCTCCACGAGGCGCGGGAAGGGGGGTAGAGCCATGGGGCTGCTGCAGTTGATCGAAGGGCTTTGCCC
>CALMNP010000346.1 GCA_937868875.1 uncultured Bacillota bacterium
GCCGCTGTCGAACTCGCCCTCGAAGTCGTCCTGTACCCGGCGCGGCGCCGGTGCCATCCACTCCGGAGGCCGCTGCGCCGGCCGCTCGGGCGGCCGGCCAGGCTCCTGCGGCCAGCCGCGGCGCGGCCAGTTGCTGGGAGGCGTGCTGCGCCGGAGGCCGGATAGCATGGCCACAAAGGCAAAGATCATCAAATAGAAGAGTATCGATCCCAAATGCATCCCTCCCGCCGTCAGGCCCCGGCCGGATTACTTGGTCGGAGCGCCGCCGGGCGCGTCGGTGGTCCGCTGCGAACCGCCGCCGATGGTTTGCCGCATGCCGGTGTCCGCCTGGATGTTGAGCATGTTGTAGTAGTCCATGACGCCCAGCTTACCGTCCTTGAGGGCGACGGCCATGGCCTCAGGCACCTGGGCTTCGGCCTCCACGACCTTGGCCCGCATCTCCTGGACGCGTGCCTTCATCTCCTGCTCGGTAGCCACGGCGGCGGCGCGGCGCTCCTCAGCCTTGGCCTGAGCCACCCGCTTCTCCGCCTCGGCCTGGTCGGCCATCAGGCGGGCGCCGATGTTGGCGCCGACGTCCACGTCGGCGATGTCGATGGACACAATCTCGAAGGCAGTTCCGGCGTCGAGGCCCTTGGACAGGACCGTGCGGGAGATGGAGTCCGGGTTCTCCAGCACGTTCTTGTGGCTGACGGCCGAGCCAATGGTGGTCACAATACCCTCGCCGACGCGGGCGATGATGGTCTCCTCGCCGGCGCCGCCCACCAGGCGGTCGATGTTGGCACGCACGGTAACGCGTGCCTTGGCCTTGAGTTCGATGCCGTCCTGGGCCACGCCCGCCACCACCGGGGTCTCGATGACCCGCGGGTTGACGCTCATCTGCACGGCCTGGAGCACGTCGCGGCCGGCCAGATCAATGGCCGCGGCCCTCTCGAATTCCAGCGGAATGGCGGCGCGGTGTGCGGCAATCAGGGCGTTGACCACGCGGTCCACGTTGCCACCTGCCAGATAATGGGCCTCCAGCTTGTTGGCGTCTACGTCAATACCGGCCTTCACTGCCTTGATCAGGGGGTTGATGATCTTGGACGGCGGCACGCGGCGCAGCCGCATGCCCACCAGCGTGAGGATGCCGACGCGCACATTTGCGGCCAGGGCTGAGATCCAGAGCCCCAGCGGGACGAACGACAGGAATACCGACAGGGCCACAAAGGCAAGGGCCAGTACCACCAAAAGGGTAATCAAAGAGTCCATGCGTTTCCCTCCACCCTACCTGAATCAAACCTGGGACTGAGGCCGGTCTGCGGCCTCCACGACCACGCGCAGCCCCTCAACCTTGATGACCAACACGTCCGTGCCGGCAGGGACGAACTCCCCCTCCGTCACCACGTCCACGCGGCGCCCCTCGATCTCCGCAGCACCAGCCGGCCGCAGCAGGGTCAGGGCCCGGCCGCGCTTCCCCACCAGGTAGGCCTGGTCGGGGGGAGCGACGAAACCCTGGTCCGTGCTGAGCCTGGTGCCCAAGGCCAGGCGCCGCCAATAGCCCCGGCGCACGGCAAACCGGCCGAGTATAAAGGCCAGGGGTGGCGCCAGCACCAGGGCGATACCCAGGGCGCGAACCGCATCCTGAACGCTGGCCCCCACGGCCATGATGCCCGCGGCCAGGAAGAGCAGGCCCGCGAAGCCAAAGACCCCGAAGCCCGGAATGCCGGCCTCGACAAGCAGGAAGACGACGCCGATGACGATCAGCAGAACAGGGAGCCAGGCGGAAAACTGGCCCGCCAGGTCCTGCCCCAGCCAGGCGCCGACCCCTATGAGCACGGCCGCCAGCACCAGACCGAGGAAGAGCAGCAGGCCGAGGTCAACCACGCCCCGCTCCGACTTCCAGGGAGACATGACGCGCCTCCTTCCCTTACGTTGCGTTCCTCTCGCTACTACGGGGACTTTGGAGGCTTTGTTTCCGGGAAAGGTGCCTGCAGGCTCTATTCTTCCACCCCGAAAAAAAAGGGGGCACCCGCCCTGCAGGTGCCCCTCGTTTTCAGGAGAGCAGTTCCCTGACGATCTGGTTCACCAGCTTGCCGTCGGCCCGTCCCTTGACCCGGGGCATCAACTGGCCCATGACCTTGCCCATTTCCTTCTGCGAGGTGGCGCCAACCTGGGCGACGACCTCCTTGATCACCTGCCTGAGGTCCTCCTCCGACATCTGCTGGGGCAGGTAGTCCATGAGGATGTCGACCTCGCCCTGCAGCTTGGCTGTGTACTCGGGGCCGGCCTTCTCGCCGAACTCTGCCATGGCGTCCTTGCGCTGCTTCACCTCGCGGGCCAGGACCTCAATGACTTCTTCGTCAGTGAGTTCGTGCCGCTTGTCAATTTCTGTATTCTTTATGGCGGCACGGGCCAGCCGGATGACCGACAGGCGCTCCTTGCCTTCCTCCTTGGCCTTCATGGCCGTCTTCATGTCCTCGTTGAGGCGTTCCTTCAGAGTCACGGACGACACCTCCTGAATACACCTTCGGCCCTACCGGACCGCGTCCGGCAGGGCCGATAAGGGCTTAGTCGCGATACTTCCGCTTTCTAGCCGCCTCCGACTTCTTCTTGCGGCGGACGCTGGGCTTTTCATAATGCTCACGCTTTCTGACCTCAGCCAGAACGCCGGCCTTCTGGACCTGGCGCTTGAAGCGACGGAGGGCACTCTCCAGGGTTTCATTCTTGCCAATCTTGATCTCAGACATACCTGATCCCTCCCTCCCGTCCAAGGTCGGGGAAGACACACCCACCATTATAGCGGGAGACGATGTTTATGTCCACCGTGTCTACAATGGCGGCGAGCCGAGCTTTTCTAGCCAGGAGGCCAGCCAAAGCCGCGCCCGCCCAAAAGGTGGAAGTGCAGGTGAGGCACCGTCTGACCGGCATTCTCCCCGGTATTGGCCACCACCCGGTACCCCTGGGTCTTAAGACCCTCCTGCTCCGCAAGGTGTGCGAGCACGTTCAGGATATGACCACCGAGGGCCTGCCGTTCCGGGCTCAGGTCGTTGAGATCAGACAGATGCTCCTTGGGCACCACCAGCACGTGCACCGGGGCCTGCGGGTTGATGTCCCGAAAGGCCAGGACGCGGTCGTCTTCGTACACCTTGGTGCTGGGAATCTCACCCTGAGCAATGCGGCAAAAGAGGCAGCTCATCTGGTCGCCTCCGGGAATGGAGCCAACTATTGTTACATGAGAGGCTCCTCAAGCTTTGGACAAATTATTCTCCCAGGCGAGGGCAAATTCCTGTTGCTTTTCAAAGCGCCCTACTACCTTATTAAGGCTCGCCCAAAGCCGCTACCGACGCGCGTTTTCGCATGCAAAGGGACCGGCCGTCCAGGCCGGTCCCCGCAGTAGTATGCTCTTCGTCCTACTCGTTGCGGAAGATGTTATTGGCCAGCTTGAGGTAGCCGCGCGTATTGGCGGACTGCGACCCTTCCACCAGGAAGGCGTTGTTGAAGCGCGGCAGCAGGTACTCGGACAGGGCCTGCCCGCCGCCGCCGGTGAGCAGGATGACGTCCATGGAGCGGTAGTCCCACAGGGACTCCAGCTCGGTGATGATCTTGGCCGCCACGCGCTCGAAGGCCTCGCGCTTGATGTTCGAGATATCATAGGGCTTGCCGGCGATGCGGATCTGACCCTTGTTGATGATCTCGTCCAGCTCGTAGTTCTCCTTGTTGATCCGAAACTCTTCGCGCAGGCGGTCGGCAATCATGCCGTAGGCGCTGGAGAGGCCGGTGGGCGTAGAAGAGCTGAGGCGCTCAATATACTCCAGACCGTCCGAGACGGCGAAGTCCGAGGTCTTGAATCCGACGTCGACGATGCCCACGGTAAGGCGGGTCAGGTCGGTGTCGACCACGTTGCCGATGTTGTTCAGCACGCGATCATAGAGAGTGCCGAACGGCTGCGGCACCACCCGCACCTTTTCAATGCTGATGGTGCGCTCCTTCTCCTCGCCGCCGGACATGAAGCGGACGGTCTGCGAGCCGTGCAGGCTGTTCACCCAGGCGTCGCGGTAGCTGGAGTAATAAGCCGTGGGCAGGCCGGTGACGATGTTGAAGCTCTGCTGTTCCCACTGAGAGAAGAGGGCCAGTGTGGTGTAGAGCAGAACCCGGGTGTTCTTGTCCTCGACCCGGTTCTGGTCCAGGGACCGGGAGGCGATCTCCGACTGCCGGATGGCCAGCTCGCCGACAAAGTACTTGCGCCCCTCCAGCGTCACTACGAGGCTGTCGAGCCCCTGACTCTGCAGGGGACGGCTCAGCTCCGAGCGGTACTTCAGGTCGCGTCCGCTCCCCACAACGCTGGGGAAGACGTATTCCTTGTCACCGTCCGTCGCCTTGACGAAACCGTAGCCCAGGTCGATGCCGACGTTCTTGGTCACCACGCGGTGAAGCCTCCTTTAGAACAGCAATCCCGCTTCATTTCCGTCCTCTAACGTGCCTTGGTTTTACCTATTTCTGCATAATCCGCCAAGTTCCTTCT
>CALMNP010000347.1 GCA_937868875.1 uncultured Bacillota bacterium
GCTTTGGCAAGCTCGAGCAGTACGTGACCTCGGGACCGCTGCTGTTCTAGAGGAGCGTGGCCGCATGCTGTCTTTTCTGGATCAAGCTCTAAGTCTGCCAGCCGTCATCTGGCTTTTTGTGGCCGTCTTCCTGGTGCATGATGCTGAGGAAATTGCCACTGCGGGGTGGTGGGTCAACACCCGCCGGACCCGGCTGGAAGCCCTGGCACAGCGCTTTCGCTTCGCGCGTCTGGTCTTGCGGACCATCAGCCAGACCTCCAGCCAGTTCGCGGGGGCTGTGTTTGTCATCCTCTTGGCAGTTCTGCTGGGCTCCTACACCGGCGCCCGGTCTGCGGCCTCAGGCCAGGGCGTACCGGGGCCGTATCTGGCCATGCTGGGCATTCTCTTTCTTCACGTTTTCACTCACGTAGGCCAGGCTATATTGTTTCGAGGTTATGCACCCGGTGTCGTGACCGCGGTACTGCTGGCTCTGCCCTATTCGCTCTATGCCTTCCATCGGGTGCTGGCGGCGGACCTGGCGACCTGGGGTGGAATTGTGACAGCTTCAGCCGTGGGCATCGCACTGGTCCTTCCAGCGGTGCTGCTGGCACACGTGGCCGGGCGTTGGCTGGCAGGCCGGTGAAGGCGGGCGGCCTGACGTGATCAGCAGGAAGACCCGCCGGTGCGGCGTGTCAGGAGATGAAGAAACCGCCACCTCACGGCGGCGGTTCACGAATTTGCCTCTGGGCTTACGCCTCTGGGCCTTGTGGTAAGCAAAGCAAGTGGGGTGGCCCTCCTGCCTCCAGGCTCTGGAGTCTGCTATCAGGATAGCGGCACCCGCCCGGCGGGGAGCGGTTTCGGTGGTAACTGGTAGGATTTCAGGGGCAACTGGCAGGACAGGGACCCTCGGTGGCGGCTGCCCTTGACAGACGGTCGTTCGCTGGGCTACAAGTAGAGGGAAGCCATCTTCTTGCCAGACAGGCGGAGGTACTCAGCGCGATGATCAATGCGGCGGCTCGGTAACTGCATAGGCGCGGCTCATGAAGCCGCGGCATCAGGCCGGTCCCGCCACAGGTCGTGCTGGTACGTGTCTGTCTTCTGAGACAGGACGAATCCAGCTTGATAGGTCTTCGTGGCCACGGGTAATCGTCCCGTGGCCTTTTTATACCCCTGGGCGGGGCCGCGAGAGGAGCGGTCCCCATAACGGTTGTGCGTACGCGTGATCTGGATCATGAGTATAGCGGCACGCCGGTGCTGTCCGGCGTGTCTCTGGAAGTGGCCGAGGGCGAGCGCCTCGGCGTGGTGGGTCCCAACGGGTCCGGCAAATCGACCCTGCTTCGCCTGCTCGCGGGCGAGTTGCAGCCGACCCGGGGCGAGGTACTCTGGATGCCCCGCGTGACCCGTGGCTACCTCTGTCAGGAAGGTCACTGGGATGGGTCTCGTCCCCTGGGCGAGCAAATGCAGCACGTCCCGGCGGAGTTGCTGTCCCGCTGTGGCGTAACGGATGTGATGCTCCGGCGTCCGGCTGAGGCCCTGTCCGGCGGGCAGAAGGTCCGGGCGGCACTGGCCCGCGTTTTGGCCTTGCGGCCGCAGGTGCTGCTTCTGGATGAGCCGATGAACCACCTGGACGCCGCCGGGCTTGACTGGCTGGAGGAGGTGCTCTCCTCCTACCGCGGGACCGTCGTCGTTGTCTCGCATGACCGCTGCTTCCTGGATCGATTGGCGACAGCCGTGCTGGAGGTGGAGGGAGGACGAGTCCGCCGGTACCCGGGCAACTACACCGGCTACGCGCGCCAGAAGCAGGCCGAGGTGGAGCGGGCCCGGTCCGAGTACCGCGCCTACCAAAACGAGAAGCGGCACCTGGAGCAGGCCATGCGCCGTCAGAAGGAGATGGCGAGGCGGGTGCACGACTCCAGGGTTCCTCCGGACAAGGTCGGAGACAAATCCTTTTTCAAGGCCAAGGCAAAAGCCATGATGCGCCGCGCGAAGGCCATCGGCTCCAGGCTCGAACGGATTCATGCAGAGAAGCCCCATGAGACATCGGGCCTCAGGCTCCGCCTGGACGAAGGAGTTGGGGCGGGGCCGCACCTGGCCCTGGCCACGGACCTTGGATTCAGCTACGACGGTCACCACTGGCTCTGTCTCTTATACACATCTGACGCTGCCGACGAAGAGGATAGTGTA
>CALMNP010000348.1 GCA_937868875.1 uncultured Bacillota bacterium
GGATTCGAGCTGCCGGAAGGGGTCATAGGGAACCAGGGCCATACGGGTCACCTCGCGTGTTGATGTCCGCCCGGATAAGGCCATGGTGCGCCCACGGGCACCATTAGTGTCCCGCTGCGGCCGACGCACCTATGCGTGCCCTGGCCCAGACAAAGGGCCGGCAGCGCATCGGGCTGCCGGCCCTTTGTTTGGGGTGGGTAGGCGGGTCAGGAGGGACTGTACGGGGTTAGTAGGTGGGCGACATGAGGCCCTGAGCGACCTTCTCCTGGGCCGCTCGGACCTGTTCGGGGTCGACGACGTGCCTGAGGAAGTTGGCCGTGCCCGCTCCCTTCGACACCACAATGGCTGCGTCGATGGCTCGAGGCAACAACTCCAGCGCCTCCGGGGTGCTCAGAGGGACCATGCGCAGAGGCAGGTTCTTCTCCAGTATCTCATCCACGTTCCAGACTGCGGCATCGGCCTTGCCCTGCATCAGCATGAGCGGAATCTGCATGTAACCCGTCTCCACGAACTCCACGTGGCGGCCGCTGAACTCGGCCTCCGTGAGCAGTCGCTGATCGATGGACTCGCGGTCCAGGCAAACCTTCATGCCTGGGGTGAAGACCTCCTGGCGGCCTGGCGCCAGGAACAATACGTGGTTAGACACGTGCGAACCGGGGCCCAGCCTGCACCAGACTTCAAAGTCGGGGTCTTCCTTGCAGAGCAAGTCCGCCGAGAGCGTGGAGCACTGTATGAAGTCGTAGCGACCTGCTTTGAGACCCTTGGCTCTGGAGACAGCGCCACGCATGAACGCCAGGGCGAAGGGGATGGAACGGCTGGAAAAGGCCTGATTCAGACCCGTGGCCAGTCCCTCGTACCGTCTGGTGTAGGGCAAGGCCATGGCGCCGAAGACCACCTCGCGCCCGCTCAGCTGCCAGAGCCGCAGGTAGTCGATCGCTTCGATATGTGTGCCCTTCTGGCCGTGGGCCCGGAGGCCCACGGCCTGGAAATCCGTGAGTACCTTGAGCCCGGCCTGCACCGTGCCGTTGCCGACGCCGAACTGGTTGGCGTAATCGGCAATTCGCGGGATCCTGTCCTCGACGTTGAGCTTGAGGAACTCCCGCGCCAGCTGTGCGGCCACAGCACCTTGCTTATTGAAAAGGGAACTTGGCAAAACGCTCATGTGGGTCGAGCCACCCCTCGAAGATACTTTCACTATAGCGGATTCCTCAGTCTTTGGGGAGTTGTTCCGAGGCGACGCATTTTGTCATGCAATTGCGTTTCACAACTCAGCACCCTCTAGACAAGCCTATAGTCCATACTGTATCCTGAAAACTGGATCTTGTAAATTATAGCTTTGCTGGTAAGCAGCGTTGTTTTTCCCGGGCCGGAATGGCGGGGCCGTCAGGTTTGAGACAAGTATGGTCCGGCCGCTCTGTGGTCAACGGGAGGCCGATTTGGACCGAGGGGAGGCGGTCGAAGGGAACGCGGTTACCGAGGCAAGAAGTGCGGTAAGTGGACTCATCGTCAGTGGAATCCATTCGAGGAGGGAAAGCAGTGGTACAGGCGTGGCCCGTGTTTGGACTTTCGCCTTCCATGGCGAGGCTGCTGTTCCTGGTGATTCTCGGCGCGTACAGCGCGGTCCTGATGAACAAGATGATTGCCAACTTCCACGATGGTCTGCGACCGGTGCTGCCAGAATTCATTGAGGGTAGGATGAAGCGTGGCGAACTGGCCGGCATTGCCGTGGCTATCAGCCTTGGGTTTGTGCTCGGCTGGGTGCCCCTCACTCTCACGTCTGGACTTGTATTGGTTGGTCTCATCCTTCTCCCCACCGACGTCATTGGCTCAGTCCTACCTAACTGGTGGCTGTCCGCGATCGGCGGCGGTGCCTGGGGCGCGGTGGTCGCAACAGGCCTGGAAGGGCTTCAGGAGGGCGCAAAGTTCCTTCCCGTCGACGTCCTCGGGCCTTTGGCCGCCCTCGCAACGCCTCTGGTCTTCGCCTTCGTTGCGTTCCCGGTCGTTGCCGTCGGCTACCAGTTCGGGTGGAAGAAGGGTCTCATTGCCCTGACGGTGGCGGTGCTGGCCCGTCAGCTCCTGGCAGATCAGCCTCAGCCCCGACGGCGCGGCCATGCTATTCGGCATGCTGATGCTCATCATCTTCGCCATCCAGCAGGACCACAAGATCAGGCAGTCCAACCCAGCGCAGGAGGACACCGAGGGCTTCTTCGGTCAGCGCTCCAGCCGTATCTACCGCAACCTCATCTGGCTGTCCCTCCAGGGCGCGCTGCTGGCGTTCGGCACTCGCGCCGCCATCATCGCCTGGCAG
>CALMNP010000349.1 GCA_937868875.1 uncultured Bacillota bacterium
GGTACTGACCGAAGGAGGAGGCACTGGGACCGCAGCTAGTGGGCGGTAACGTCAGCTTTTCGGCCCTTTGCGAGATACGTAAAGAGGCACAGTATGACCTGTGCCCCTTTGTACTATTTAGCAAACGGCACCTTCCCATTGTGCTAGGCAATCTTCCTCACAAGAGCGCTCGTCCTTCTTGGGGACGCAAACCACGCCTGGCGTCCGGCGGCCAGCATGGCTGCCACCGACACCAGCGTGACGCCGATAACCTCCCAGTCCATCGGGAACATGGGAATGAAGGCCGTGGTGGCGTTGAAGGTGTCATGCAGCAGTATGGCCATCAGGATGCTTCCCCCGGTACCGTTGTGGGCCCAGGTATGAAAGAAGGAGTTGACCAGGATACTCACCAGGAACGCCAGCAGGGGCTGGCTGGCCTGGTTCATGCCGGGGATGAAGAAGAGGTGCAAGTGCCACAGCGCCCACAGGACGCCAAGAACCAGCGTGGATGAGAAGGGGCTCAGTCGGTTTTGGAGTTGCGGCAGGGCGAAGCCGCGCCAACCGACTTCCTCGTTCAGGGGACCGGCGAAACAGGCCGCCTACCAGCGCCACAGCCAGCATGGCCCAGGGGGACGAACCCGGAAACTGCACGTGCATAGATGCAGTGCCAAAATCCGGGAACGATCCGGTGGTGAGCCACCGCAAAGTCCCTCCCAGGAGGAGAAAGGCCGCCGGGCTGAAGAGAACGAAGAGGTACCAGCCGGGGCGCACCCGCCAGGGTGGGGCCGAAGGCGAAGGGAGACAGGGCGATGAGGCCGGAGGCCCGGTCTGAAGGCTAATGAGCCCGCCGCGGTGGCATTCTATCCTTGCAGAACGAGGACCTGGCCTGACGGCCGGGTCCGATGCGTGGGTGGAACTTTTGAGACTGCTGTTGGGAATGGCTTCAACCCTTCTCGTCTTCCTCGCCGCCCGGCGGCTGGCAGACCACACGGCCTGGCAGCGCCACGAGAGGCTTCTGATCCTGGCCGGCATTTTCTGGGCGTTGGTCGTGACCCTGCAACTGATCGCCGGGACTCTCCTGCGTCTGACCCCGTCGTGGGTCTTCCTGCTCTCGGCTCTGGCCGCGGGAGCCGCCTTTGTCGCCAGGCCGCCCGCCCGGGGAACGGCCGGAGAAGGAACCGCCGGTCCAGGCACAGGCCCGGGCGGCTTTCATGCACGTCTTCTCGTCCGAATCCTGGTCACCGCGCTGGCTCTGCAGTCGGCCCTGGTTCTCTGGACCGCCGCCATTCTTCCGCCGCAGGGCTGGGACGAGTGGTGGTACCACCTGCCGCCCATCGCCCGCTGGGTGGAACAGGAGAAGGTCGATCTGATGCCCGTCGCCGAGGAGTGGCGCGACCCGGCCCGGATAACGGCCCTGGACGACTACCAGCGGCGCTATCGCATGTCCGTGACCGGCTTCTGGTCCAACGTCTATCCCTTCAACGTGGAGACGATGGCCATGTGGAGCCTGCTGTTTCTGCACAGCGACAGGTGGGTGGACGCCGCCCAGCTACCGCTGGTCCTTGTGGGGGCCCTGGCCGTGTACGGCTTGGCGCGGTGGGCCGGGATTCGCGCCCCGGGGCCGGCCCTGGCGGCGGTCCTCTGGACCCTCTTGCCTATCAACCAGATGCAGGCCAGGACCGCCTACACGGACACGGCTCTGGCCGCCGCCATACTGGCCACCCTGCTGTTCTTCCTGCGTTGGGCCGAAACCCGGTCCTGGCCCCACTTCCTGGCCTTCAGCCTCTACGCCGGCCTCGCCCTGGGGAGCAAGCCCCCGGCCCTGGCCTACGTCGGCATCCTGGGCGTCCTGTCTCTGGCGCTGGTGGCCTCACGCGTGAGGC
>CALMNP010000350.1 GCA_937868875.1 uncultured Bacillota bacterium
GGCGTAGTACCCCATGGCGCCCAGGTTGACGAGAGCGCCGATGACGTAGGGCGCGGCGGAACTGATGGCGTGATAGGACCAGTTGGCGAGAACGGGCCCGGCGATGCGGCCCAGGCTGTCAAAGGAGTCCATGCTGCCGATGGCTACACCCTGCCCCACCGTGGCGCGCCGGGAGATCAGGGCGGTCACGCTGGGGCGCACCAGGGCGGTGCCGACGCCGTAGATGCCCGCGTAGACGATGGCGCCGGTCAGGCTGTGCGTGGCGATGATGGCGGCGAAGCCCCCTGCCGAGGCCAGCAGGCCGGCCTGCATGACGCGCTCCTCGCCGAAGCGTCTGGTCAAGGGACCGATCAGCCCGCCCTGAACCAGCACCGTGATCAGGCCCATGGCCACGAAGACCTCGGCCATCTGCAGCTCCGCCGTTGCCAGGTGGAGACGGTCGGCCAGCAGGTAGGCGAAGGTGGTCTCCAGACCGGCGGTGGCGAAGGTCAGGACGAAGGTCGTCAGATAGAGGGGGCGCAGGTGCCCCGCCAGGGCGCCCTGAAAGTTGCCCAGCACCTGGTGGGGCCGGGCCGGCCCCCCTTCCTTCCGGGTCTCTGGCAGCATGGCGAACACGAACGCCAGGTTGATAAGGGCCAGGCCGGCGGCGAAGAAGAAGGGGAAATGGAGGTTGGAGGCCGCGCGCAGGAAGCCGCCAATGCCAGGGCCAAAGATCATGCCCAGGCCCATGGCCGCGCCCAGAAGCCCCATGCGCCTGGCGCGCTCCTCCGGCCGCGTGATGTCGGCCACGACCGCCATGGTCGTGGGCAACGTGGCGGAGGAAAGGATGCCGGCCAGGGTACGGGCAATGAACAGCATGGCCACGCTTTGGGCCAGCCCGTTGAGGACGAAGGAGAGGGCGTATCCGGCGAGGCCGAGCATGATCACAGGCTTGCGGCCGATGCGGTCGGACATGTGGCCCCAGAAAGGCGCAAAGAAGAACTGCATGGCCGAGTAGGTGGCGACGATGACGCCCCACCAGCGTTCTCCGCCCAGGTCCTTGGCGTAGTAGGGCATGATCGGGATGATCATGCCGAAGCCCATCATGACCAGAAACAAAATGCCGAATAGAATCGGCATGATGGCGCGATCTCGGTTCACGGCCGACCCTCCGCGCTGTGCGATAGTCCCCGTTGCCAGGCACGGGTCGAGCCCATGCTAGCATGCCGGCGGGTCGCGGTCAACGACTTTGGATACACGGATGTAAAACAACCCCCACGAGGGGGCTCTTGACCGTAAGGCGGGTCGAGCGCGAGGCGGACGCTGCGCCTGAAGGTGTTCAGTCCGTCCGTATGAGGGGAAGCACCTCACTCAGGACGCGCTGCGCTGTTCGCCGGTTGTAATCGCGAAGGGCGGCATACCGCTCCGGAGCGGCGCCCGGCAGGGGCTCGTCGGCAAACCGGGGCGGCAGCGGCACCGGCGCCTGCGGCGACCAGCGGTTTAGCCAGTCGGACGGGACCTCGTCCGGAAGCGGGCGGCCGGACATCTCCGCCCAGAGCGCGGTCCAGGCCCGGGGCACTACCTGCCAGATGTCGTAGCCGCCGCCTCCCACCGCCACCCATCGCCCGCCGCAGAACTGGTGCGCCAGATGGTGCACGCGCTGCGGCACCTGCCGGTAGAAGTCAAGGGAAGCGGAGAGGTGCGTGAGGGGGTCCAGGGCATGCCCGTCGCAGCCATTCTGGCTGATGATGATATCCGGTCGGAACGCCTCGGCCACCGCCGGGAGCGTCAGATCGAGCACCTCCAGCCAGGAGGCGTCGTCAGTGAAAGGCTCCAGGGGAACGTTGACGGAGTAGCCCAGTCCCGGGCCGTCCCCCCGCTCCTCGATCCGGCCTGTGCCGGGGTACAGGTAGCGGCCCGACTCGTGGTAGGAGAGGGTGAGGACCTGCGGGTCCCCGTAGAAGAGCCACTGCACGCCGTCTCCGTGATGGGCGTCGGTGTCCACGTAAAGGACGCGTGCCCCGTAATGACGGCGCACCCAGGCGACCGCCACGGCGACATCGTTGTAGATGCAGAAGCCAGCAGCCCGGTCCCTGTGGGCATGGTGCAGGCCGCCCCCCAGGTTGAGGGCGTGGTCCGCCTTGCCCTCCATGACCAGCTCGGCGGCTGTAAGCGTGGCGCCCACCCACCAGGACGCCGCCTGGTGCATGCCGGGGAAGAGGGGGTTGTCCTCGGTGCCCAGGCCATAGGCCAGCGGATCGTCCGGTTCCGGCTCCTCGAAGCCCCAGGCGCCGTGCATGCCCCCGGACACGCGGTGAAACCGCCCCGCCTCGGGGAAACGTGTCTCACCGCCCCGGGAGAAGCGCTCCACCGCGTCCACATAGGCGGCGTCGTGGACCAGGGCCAGTTCCTCCCGGGTGGCCTGGCGGGGGCGGCGCTCCGCCGCCTGCGGCAGAAGGCCGCAGGCCCGAATCAGCTCATCGGTGAGCCGCAGGCGCAGGGGGTTGAAGGGATGGTCCGGAGCCAGCTTGTACTCGAGGAAGGATGGCGTCCATATGTAGGCGGCCGAGCAGCCGCCGTCCTGTTTCGCGCCCACTCTCATGCCAGCTTCAGCCCGGACGGCCAGAGGACGTGGTAACCAGCCTCCTCCAGGCTTCGCACCAGGCGCCGCGGGTCGATGGTCTGAACGCGCAGAACCAGAACGCGTGTATGTTCGCGCCGGCCGGGCACGATGAGGACGCTGGCGATATTCACCTGGTGCTGACCGATAAGGCGGGTCACCTCGCCCAGGTGGCCGGGCCGGTCAGGCACTTCCACCTCCAGGTGCGAGCCCGGGCTGGTCACGCCCAGGAGCGTGACGATGGCCCGCAGCACGTCGGTCTCCGTGACGATGCCCACCAGCCCCTGGCCGGAGACCACCGGCAGGCAGCCGATGTGGTGTTGGTACAGCAAACGGGCCGCTTCTTCCACGGAGTCGTGCGGGTGAACGGTCACGACGTCGCCGTGCATGATGTCCGCCACAGAGGCTCGTGCCAGGGCGGCGAAATCCGTCGCCCCGGCGGACAGGACCGAGGGGCAGGCGTCCCGCAGGTCGCGGTCGGAGACGATGCCGACCAGGCGCGCCCCCTCCGGAGCGGGAGGCAGGGTGCGGAAGTCATGCTCCCGCGCACCGTTGGCGACCCCCAGGCTCTCCACCACCGGCAGGTGGCGGATGCGCCGGAAGCGAGCCACGTTGAGGGCCTCCAGGACGCTGTATTCCGACTCCACAGCCAGCACCGGGCGGCTCATGATCTCTTCCACCAGCATGGCTTGCGCCTCCTAGGCGAAGAAGGGTCGGTCCTTGTAGCGGAGCCCCTCAAACGATTGGAGCAGGTCCCCGGTCACCCGCCTGCCGGTTCGGACCATCAGCATGTTGCAGGGGTGGCTGGCGATGTCCGGCTCATCCGTGTCCCGTCGCTCGAATCCCACCCGGGCGAAGAAGTGCTCCAGCATGTCCTTGTAGTGCCACAGCGACAGGCCGGTGGACTGCAGGTCCCAGTGCCAGTAGTACTCCGTCGAGACCACGATGAAGTCTTCAAACCAGTCATCGCGAAAGGAGACGTCCAGGAGGGTCTTGCCGACGCCTCCGGAGCGCCAGGACGGGCTCACTTCAATGGCGCCCAGCTCCAGAATGCCGGGGATTCGCCCCTCACCCCAGCGCTCAAAGGTGTCCGGCGGATGGAAGGTGACGTACCCGACCAGCCGGTCGTCACAGCGGGCCACGGTGACCCGACCCTGGGGCAGGCGGCTGATCTCCAGCAGGGCGTTCTTCTGCTTATCCGGCGGTCGGAAGGCGCGAAGGCCCCGGTCCGGAGTGAGCCGCTCCAGAGACGACGTTGGGCAAGGCCCCTCCACGAGGACGGTCCCCGCGGGGGTCTGCAGGGTCTGGTGGAGCGGGGTCTGTGGCTGCTGCATGCCGTCTCAGCCCTCTCTTCCTGGTCCGGGGATGGGCTCGCCAGGGCAATTCGCCCCGGCCTTGGTCTGTTCCTCCCCATTCGTGTTTCTGCCGGCGTGATACGGACCCTCCCAGGGCATGCTATGCCAAGGCAGCCGGCCGAAGGGCCGGCCCCGACCTATCCGGGGGGCGATGGGATGTCGGGAAGCGTGGTGGGCCTGGCCCTGGGGGGCGGCGGGATTCGCGGCCTGGCGCACGTGGGCGTGATTCAGGTATTGGCGGAGGCCGGTCTGGAACCGGATCTGCTGGCGGGGACCAGTATGGGCAGCTTGGTGGCGGCAATCTATGCCCTGGGCTGGAGCCCAGGGGCCATGGAAGAACTCGCGTTCACACTGCGGCGTGAGGATATCTACGACCCTACCTTGCGGTGGCAGGACCTGGTGTCGCTGGCCGTGAGACTCGCCGCCTCCTTCTACGGTTGGTCGAGGAGCCAGGCCAGGCCTCCGGCCGGCCTGCTCCGAGGCGACAAGCTGGAGGGGGTGGTCCGGCGGGTCACCGGAGACGCCCGCTGGCGTGACCTGCGGCGACCCCTGGCTATCATGGCCACGGACATCGCCTCGGCCTGTCCGGTGGTTTTTGCTCCCGAGGCCTTTGGCCCATCCATCGCCAGCCACCTACAGGGCGCCGCCGTGATCAGCGACGCCACTCTGGCGGAGGCCTGCCGTTCCAGCACCGCCGTGCCCGGCATCTTTACCCCGCGCCGTCTGGGGGCGCGCCTCCTGGTGGACGGGGGTGTCAGCGACAACGTGCCGGTGGCAGTTCTGAGGGCGATGGGCGCCGATATGGTGGTGGCCGTGGACGTGGCCAGGCCGACGCAGCGCGAGGCGGAGGCCCTGTGGGAGGTCATTGCGGCATCCTTTGCGGTGGTGACGGAGGCGAGGGTGCGCGAACAGCTCAGCCGCCACGCCGACGTGGTAATACGGCCCATGGTTCCCGACCTCAGCCTGCTGGACTTCGACCATGCGGCGGAGTCAATCCAGGCCGGGCGGGAAGCGGCCCGGGCCATTCTACCCGACCTGATCCTGAGGCTGGGGCGGCCGCCGCAGGATCTGGGGCTGACCACAGCCACCGCGGCGCCGCCGCCGGCCTGAAGCCGGGCTACCACGGTCCCGTTCGGCGCCATCATAGCCCATGACAGGACAAAGGAGGCAGTCACCTGCCTCCTTTCCCGTCGCCGGGGTCAGTGCAGACGCTGCTGCGCCGTCTGCATCTTCTGTTGCTGCTGTTGCTGCTGCTGCTGGTTCAACTGGTTGTTGGAGGTGAGGTAGCTGAGGCGCGAGTTGAGCATCTGGATGTGGCGGTCCATGTCGGATTTCATCTCTTTGAACATGGCCTTGGCCGACTGGTCCTGGGTGGACTGTTCGAACATGGAGTAGCTGCCCTTGGCGGCCTCCGCCGAGGCGATAGCCTTCTGGAAATCGGATTGAACGGTCACGCTGGTCCCACCTCCTCTCGATGCAAGATCCCTGGCCGGGCGACCAGGAAAAGAGACCCAAAGCCCTAGGCCTTGGGATTGAAAACAAGCGAGGCGAGGAAACCGATGACGATGGCCGCCGTGATGCCGGCGCTGGTCAGCTCGAACATACCCGTCAGGACACCCACCACGCCATCCTTGGAAGCTTCCATGATGGCCCCCTTGGCCAGGGAGTTCCCGAAGCTGGAGATGGGCATCGTGGCGCCGGCGCCCGCGAACTTGATTAGCGGATCGTAGAGCCCCAGCCCCGCCAGAATGCCGCCCAGGGCCGTGAAGCCCGACAGCACGTGACCGGGGGAGAGATTCGTCAGGTCGAAGAGAAGCTGCCCGACCAGGGCGAAGAGCCCGCCCACAACAAACGCCGCCAGATACTGCGTCATGGTCACACCTCCAGGCTGACTGCGTGGCAGATGGTGGGGATGTACTCGCCTTGCTGGAACGAACAGGGGCTGTGCAGGGCGCCGGTTGCAGCCACCAGCACGCGCTTGTAGCGGCCGTCCCGCATGTCCTTGAGGATGGAGGCGAAGGTGACCGCTGCGGAGCACCCCGAACCACTGGCGCCGGCCCCGACTTCCTGATCCTGCCCGTAGAGCATCAGGCCGCAGTCATCCAGGACCGGCTCGAGGTCGATCCCGCCCTCGGTACGTCCCAATTCGACCAGCAGGCGGTGACCATAGAGGGCCAGGTCGCCCGTGGCAATCAGATCGTAGTCCTGGGGGCGCCGGCCGGTATCCTGCAAGTGTGTCAGGATGGTGGAGGCGGCTGCAGGGGCCATGGCCGCGCCGACGTTGTAAGGGTCCTTGATGCCCCGGTCCACCACCTTGCCCGTGGTAGCTATGGTGACGCGAGGCCCCTCGCCGCTCCGGGCCAGGATGGCGGCGCCGGCCGCGGTGGCCGTGCGCTGCGCATGGGGCTTGCGCTGGAAGCCGTACTCGTTGGGGTAGCGGTACTGCCGTTCGGCCGTCCGGTTGTGGCTGGCCGTGGCGACCATGACGTAGTTCGCGAAGCCGCCGTCCAGCAGCATGGCGCCGAGGCCGAGCCCCTCGGCGGAGGTGGCGCAGGCCCCGTACAGGCCGAAGACCGGCACGCCCACGGCGAGGGCGCTGAAGCTGCTGGTGATAAGCTGGTTCAGCAGGTCTCCGGAGAGCATGTAGTCCATGTCCTCCGGGGTCAGGCCTGCCTTGTTGAGAGCGGTGTACGCAGCGTTCTGAAGCATCATCTGCTCGGCCCTCTCGAAGCTCTTCTGGCCCACCAATTCATCTTCCGTGACATGGTCAAAGAGGTGGCCCAGGGGGCCTTTGCCCTCAAGTGGGCCGACAACGGTACCCGTGGCGATGATGGCCGGCGGGTTTTCGAACTGCACCGTCTGCTTGCCGATTCGCCTGGGCGCCGGGCGGGCGCGCAGGGTTGCCCCCGAGGCCATCACTTCACCAGGGCCTTGAACAGGCCCACAAAGAAGGCGGTGACCACGCCGTAAACGATGACGGCGCCCGCCAGGGTGAACATCCTGCCCCCTACGCCGTAGATGAGACCCTCCCGTTTGAACTCCAGGGCTTCGGCGACGATAGAGTTGGCGAACCCGGTAACGGGGACGGCCAGGCCCGCCCCGGCCAGCCTGGCCAGCCTGTCGTACACGCCGAATCCAGTCAGAAGGGCGCCGATCAGGATCATCGTGGCTACGGCCGGGTTGCCGGCCTTGTCCGGAGTCAGGTGGAGCAAGCGGGCATACAGGTTGGTCAAGAACTGCCCGACCACGGACACCAGCCCGCCGGCGATGAAGGCCGCTACGGCGTGACGAAGCACCGGCGGCTTCGGAGTATGCTTTTTGGCCAGTGCCTGGTAGCGTCTTTGCTCCGGCGACACTTGCTGGTTCGTACTCATGGGCATCCCTCCGCTGCAGTAGCTTGCCTGACGAAACACTCCGTTTATGCCAGGAAAGCCTTTGGCGTTCCTGGCATAAACGGCAGGCGCAGCCAGTTCTTCGCTGGTCCCGGCGACGGCCTTCGCGGAATAGCTGTGGCAGGCGGAGAACACACTGAATTCGTCAGGGGGGATGCCGGCATGTTTCGTCTAGAGGTGCCCTTCAGCGTAGCCCTGCTCCAGACCTTCATCGCCTTCAGCGCCGTTCTGATCCTGACCAAGTTCCTCGGCAAGGAACAGGTCGGCCAGCTCACGCTATACGACTACGTCAACGGCATTACCATCGGTTCCATCGCTGCCACCGTGGCCACCGACGATCCGGCCAAGGTCGGCACGCACCTGCTGGATCTGGTGGTGTTCGCAGGCCTTACCTTCCTCATCAGCTACGGCGCCTTGAAGAGCCGCTACTTCCGTCGCCTCGTGGAAGGGACGCCGACCCTGGTGATCTGGAACGGCAAGGTTCTGGAACGCAACCTGGCCCGCAACCGGTACTCCGTGGACGAGTTCAAGGCGAAGCTGCGGGCCAAGGACGTTTTCAATCTGACGGACGTCCAGGCTGCCATTCTGGAGACCGGCGGCGAGGTCAACGTTCTGCTGAAGCCGGAGCAACGGCCGGTCACCCGTAAGGACCTTCACGTGGCGGTCACGCCGGAGACCCTTCCCCTCGACGTGATGACGGAAGGCGCCATCCACGACACGAACCTGCAGCGGCTGGGCCACGACCGGGCCTGGCTGCACGACCAGCTGGCGCGGCAAGGGGTCAGCAACCTGCGAGACGTGGTGTACGCCGCCGTGGACTCCACCGGCCAGCTCTACATAGATCGGAAGGATGAACAGCTTAGCCGCATGTGGGACTCGGTCGACTGAAGGAGAGAACGCCGGCGCACCCCTCAAGAATTGCCATAAGACCGGACGTTCCGGTAACAAGACAGAACATCCCTCCATAATGTGTATTGCGGCGCGGTCACCCACCGCGCCCAGTACGTAAGTCGCGGGGAAGGAGGGAATTCTGTGGCTGTTCAATCTACCAGTGTGACGGATGTGACCACCCGGGCGGCTGGCCCCTCCAACGTGCTGAACACAGTGCTGCTGGCCTCACTTCTGGGCGGAACGTCGGGGGCCTTGAACGTTAATACTCTGGCGGGTCTTCTGGCCCTGACCGGAGGCGCCAACCTGGCCGTGGCCATCCCGTTCAGCCCATTTGGCTCCGTCCTTGGCCAACCGGTGCTCTCCGTCCTGCCGAACACCGCCGCTGCCTCGGCCAATGCAGCCCTGGCCGCCCTGCTGGGCGCTCCGGCTCTGGCCCTGGCCAATCTGGCCGTGCCCAGTTCGTCCGGACTTCTGAGCACCCTGGCCCTGCTCAGCCTGCTCGGCGTCCCCTCGGCCTGTTGCTGAGTGCGTCCCGGGCGTTCTGCTGCGGCTCCCGCCGGCAACAAAGAAGGAGGCCCCCGTGGGGCCCCCTTCTTCTGTGCATAGCGGGCTTCCACCTGAGGGAACTCTATCCGGAGCGATTTGACCTCAGGGAAGGCGGGTGACGGCGCGTGGCGGCGAGCATATGGCAGCGGCTGTCCAAGCTGGTTACCCCCAGTCCTCAGGTGACGGATGACGCGTTCTCCCTGTATGAGGCGACCCGGCAAGAAAGGAAGGACGACGGCGAGGAGGGCGGTGGAGGGAAAGGCCGGGGCACGTCCCAGGATGACCCCCAGTCGGACCGGACCGGCCAGGACCAGGGCGGCGATGGTGAGAAGGCCTCAGACCACGGCGGGGCGAGCCGTTTCGTCCAGCCCCGGCAGGCGGGGGAGCGCCGCGGTGAGCGCAAGAGGGCCGGCGCCGGCGCGGACGACACGGACGACGCTGATAAGGATGGTCTTGACGCCTACCGGACCGATGACCCCAACAAGGTCCCGGACCCCATTGACCGCAGCCTCGACCTGAACCTCAAGCGCCTGAAGACCGTTTTCCGGATTCCCCAGAACAAGGACCTGGTCCTGAGGGAGTTCATCATTTCGCGCGACACGCCCGTCAAGGGGGCCATCCTGTTCATCGACGGCATGGCCGCCAAGGAAATTATCGACTGGGCGGTCCTGCAGCCTTTGATGCTGCTGGCCGACCTGCCCCCGATGGAGGCGGACCGCGACCCTCAGCTGGGGCAACAACCCGATATCCTGGAAGCCGCGTACAACCACCTTGTCCCCATCAACCAGGTCAGCAAGACAGACAGGCTGCCCGACCTGGTCAAGGGCGTACTTGCCGGCGGCACGGCCATTGTCCTGGATGGTACGGACCGGGCCCTGGTGGTGGAGACCAAGGGGTGGGAGCACCGCAGCGTCGGCGAGCCCAAGCAGGAGGCCGTCATCCGCGGGCCTCACGAGGCCTTCAACGAGACCATGCGCACGAACACGGCCATGATTCGACGGCGGCTCAAGACCCCGGCCCTGATGACGGAGTTCATGGAGATCGGCCGGCTGTCCAACGTGGAAGTCGCCATGATGTACATCGACGGGCTCACCAATACGGCGCTGGTAGACGAGGTGCGAACCCGGCTCAAGGCCATCAAGGTCGACTACGTGTCAGATTCGGGCACCATCGAGCAGTTCATCGAGGACTCTCCCTTCTCTCTCTACCCCAGTATCCTCAGCACAGAGCGGCCGGACCGGACGGCGGCCTTCCTGTCCGAAGGCCACGTCGTCCTTATCGTTAACAACAACCCCTTCGCCCTGGTGGTGCCGATCACCCTGGTGGGCCTGATGCACACGGCGGAGGACGCCTACCTCCGCTGGCCCTTCGGGAGTTTCCTGCGCATCCTCCGGACGGTCTCGTATTTCGTGGCCCTGTCCCTTCCCGCCCTTTACGTTGCCGCCACCGCCTATCACCACGAAACGATTCCCACGGATCTGGCCATGGCCATTGCCGCCTCCCGTGAGGCCGTGCCCTTCCCCGTGGTGGTGGAGGTCCTGCTGCTGGCGTTCTCCTTCGAACTGATCACCGAGGCGGCCACGCGCGTCCCCAACATCATCGGTCCTACCATCGGCATTGTCGGTGCCCTGGTGCTGGGACAGGCGGCGGTGCAGGCGGGCATCGTCTCGCCCATCCTGGTCATCGTGATCGCAATGACCGCCCTGGCGGCCTTTACCGTCCCCAATTACAACCTGTCCAACACCCTCAGAGTTCTGCGCTATGTCCACCTCCTGGCGGGGTCGGTCTTGGGGTTCTACGGTATCGCCGTCGTCTTCTTCGTGGATGTGGCCCGACTGTCCGTTCAGCGCTCTTTCGGCGTGCCGATGCTCAACCCCATCACACCCATGAAGGGTGGACAGGGAGACGTCATCCTGCGCGGCCCGGTCTTCCACATGGAGAAGAGGCCCCGGTACACCTACCCTCAGGAGCTCAATCGCCAGCCTCCGATCGTCCGCAAGTGGGACAGGACCCAGGGCAGCGGACCGTCCAAAGGCAAAGAAGGAGGCGGCTGATGCGCCACGAACAGATTGGGTCCCGCGAGGCCTTCTTTCTTCTCTTCGCGGTGCTCTCCGCCAAAGTGTTTTTGAGCACGCCCCGGTACATTGCTGAGGACGCTCAAACGGCGGCCTGGCTGCTTATTGTACTGGCGGCCCTGTGGGCGGCCCTGGGCTGGGCGATCATGGTCGCCTTCCTGCGGCGTTTCCCCGGCCTCTCCCTGATCGAGGCGGTGGAGCAGACACTGGGTCCCTACCTGGCCCTTCCTGTCCAGCTTGTCTATACGGGGCTCTTCGTCTACGTCACGGTGGTGGCCTTGCGCCAGTTCGCCGAGACCGTGCTGAGCGCCATCCTCCCCATAACACCCATCAGCGTCATCTCGGTTACACTTCTGGGGGCTTCCGCCTACGCCTGCTACCTGGGGCTGGAGTCCGTCACCAGAACGGCCCGCTTCTTCGTTCCCGTGGTCGTCTTCCTGGTGACCAGCCTGTTGCTGCTTGCCATCCCGTCAGGGGCGAGGGCAGACCAACTGCTTCCCCTGCTCGGCCCGGGGCCGGTGGCGCTCCTCTGGCGCTCCCTGCAGCGCAGTTCGCTCTTCATCGAAGTGCTCCTGCTGGGGGTGTTGGTGCCCAATCTCAAGGAGCCGGAGAAGATGCCCCGCATCGGCTACCAGGCCATCTTTGCCAGCGCCCTGTTCTGGTTGGCGGTGGAAGTGGTCTTCCAGATGCTCTTTCCCTATCCGGCCGGCGCCAAGAACCCGTTTCCCCTTCTGGCTGTGGCCCGGCTTATCGCCATCGGCCGTTTCTTACAGCGCGTCGAATCCTTCTTCATTTTCGCCTGGATCTTCGCCGCAGCCATCAAACTGTCGGGCATGCTCTACGGAGCCATCTCCTCCTACGCTCAGCTGCTGCACCTCAAGTCCTACCGCCCCTTGACGGCGCCCTTTCTGGTATTGGTGCTGGCCCTGAGCTTCCTGCCCTCCAACCTGATCGAGGCGACTCAATGGGACCGCGGCGCGCTCCGGGTCTGGGGCGCGGTGCCTGCCTTTGCGCCCCCACTTCTTCTCTTGGGCATCGCTGCCATTCGAGGCAAGGGGGGGCGTGAGCGTGCCCGGCACAAGGGTTAAACGTTTCCTGGCGGTCCTTCTTCTGCTGGCCATGGCCCTTTCCAGCGCCGGCTGCTGGGACCGGTCAGAAATCGATGAACTGGGTTATATCCTGGCCCTCGGCGTCGACCCGGCTCCGAAAGGCGACTGGTTCTACACCATCTGGCTCGCCGTGCCGCGCAAAATGGCTCCGGGCGCCGGCGGTGGCGGTGGGGGCGGCGCGGCAGGCGGCCCCCAGCGGAGCATTAACGTGACCACCATCGAGGC
>CALMNP010000351.1 GCA_937868875.1 uncultured Bacillota bacterium
GACCCGAACCGCTGATCGAGGTAGGCCTTGAGTTCCTGATCCACCCGCAACACTTCCCTTCGGCGGACCGTCCCTGGCTGCCCCCGGTGCCTGGCACACAGCTGTCCGGCCAGCGTACGGACCAGATCATGTCCTGGGATTTCGGCAGCGGGGACAGGCCTTCCTGCCCCTCCTGCGTCTCGGTTTGGAGCGAACAATCGACAAGGGAAAGGCGGGGAACTAGGCAACCTTTTGCTGGTCGTCCCAGGCCCGCGACCGCGTGCGCAGCCGCGGCTGGACGAACAGGAGCCGACGCAGCCAGATGAGCATCTGAGCGGCCCCGGCGAACAGCACCACCAGGGTCCAGTCGCGGAAGTTCAGGGGAATGGTCTGGAACACCTTTGCCAGGCCCGGGTGGTAGATGACCAGCAGCAGCATGGAGGTGGAGATGCTGACGGCGACCAGCAGGAAGGGGTTGGTGAAGAGGCCGACCTCAAAGAGTGAGCGCCGCTCGGAGCGGGCGTCGAAGACGTGGAACAGCTGCGACATGACCAGGGTGGCGAAGGCCACGGTCCGGGCGTGGGTCAGGTTGCCCAACATCAAGTAGTCATAGGCGAAGAGGCCCAAGGTGAGCAGGCCGATCATCAGCCCGCGGATACCGATGCGGCGGCCGAGGCCGCGGGAGAAGACGCTCTCGTTCGGGTGGCGCGGCGGGCGGCGCATGACGTCCGGCTCCGCCGGGTCCACGCCCAGGGCCATGGCCGGCAGACCGTCAGTGACCAGATTGACCCACAGGATCTGAATCGGCAGAAGGGGCAGGGGCAGCCCCACCACGGCGGCCAGGAACATGACCAGGACCTCGCCGATGTTGCAGGAGAGCAGGTACCGGATGAACTTGCGGATGTTGTCGTAGATGGCGCGGCCCTCTTCCACGGCGCGAACGATGGTGGCGAAGTTGTCGTCGGCCAGGACCATAGCACTGGCCTCCTTGGTCACGTCTGTGCCGTTCCTGCCCATGGCCACGCCGATGTCCGCTTCCTTCACGGCCGGGGCGTCGTTCACGCCATCACCGGTCATGGCTACGATGTGGCCGCGGGCCTTCAGGGCACGCACAATTCGGAGCTTGTGCTGGGGTGAGACGCGGGCGTAGACGTAGGTGTCTTCGACGATACCCGCCAGGTCCTGATCGGACAGGGCGTCCAGTTCCCGCCCGGTGAGGGACCGGCCGCCCGGAGGGAGCAGGCGCAGTTGTCTGGCGATGGCCACGGCTGTGGACCGATGATCGCCGGTGATCATCATGGCCTTGAGGCCGGCGGTGCGGCACTTCTGCAGGGCGGCTATGACCTCGGGCCGCGGCGGGTCGATCATGCCCATCAGGCCGATGAAAGTCAGGCCGCGCTCGACGGCTTCCGGCGCAAGGTCGTCGGGAAGACCGTCCAGGTGGCGCACGGCGATGGCCAGCACGCGCAGGGCCTGGTCGGCCATGTCCTCATTGGCGCGAAGGATGGCGGCCCGGGTGCGGTCATCCAGGGTTCTGGCGCGCCCGTTCTCCAGCACGTGGGAGCAGAGGTCGAGGATGGTGTCCGGCGCGCCCTTGACGTGGGCCGTGAAGGCCCCCTTGCCGCCGCGCGTGATGACCGTCATGCAGCGGCGCTCTGACTCGAAGGGAATCTCCGCCACCCGCTGGTGATCGTGACCCGTGGCCTCGCGGTCCAGGCCGGCCTTGGCGGCCGCCACCAGCAGGGCTCCTTCGGTGGGGTCACCCTGCACCTGCCATTCCTCGCTGGACCGCCAGGCCAGTGACAGCAAGGCACGTGCGCCCTGCTTTCTGGTTCTGGCCTTGACCAGCTTGGAGTTGTTGCAGATCGCGCCGCTGAGCAGCGTGGCCTGAAGAACGGGGTCCTTCTCCGAGGCGATCTCCTTGCCTTCCCGGCTGAAGTGGCCCCAGGGCCGGTAGCCGTCGCCGCTCACTGCATACCAGTGTCCGCCGGCGTAGATGGACTTTACGGTCATCTCGTTCTTCGTCAGGGTGCCGGTCTTGTCGGAGCAGATGACGGTTGCGCAGCCCAGGGTTTCCACAGCCGGCAGCTTGCGGACGATGGCGTTGCCCTTGATCATGCGCTGCACGCCCAGGGCCAGAGCGACGGTGACGATGGCCGGCAGGCCCTCCGGAATGGCGGCCACGGCCAGACTGACGCCGGACAGGAACATCTCCATCACCGGTTCCTGGCGCATAACGCCTGCCACCACCACCAGGGCGCAGACCCCCAGCGACACCGCCACCATGACCTTGCCCAGCTGGTCGAGGCGGCGCTGCAGCGGCGTCTCTCCCTCCTCCGCCTCCTGAATCAGGCCGGCGATGCGGCCCATCTCCGTGGCCATGCCGGTGCTCACAACGACGGCGCGGCCGCGGCCGCGGGTTACGGAGGTGCCCAGGTAGACCATGTTCTTCCGGTCGCCCAGGGGAGCGTCGGGCGAGTCCGGGGCCGCCAGCTTCTTGCGCACGGGCAGCGACTCGCCGGTCAGGGCCGACTCCTCGACCTCCAGGTTGACAACCTCCGTGAGGCGGCCGTCCGCGGCCAGGCGGTCGCCGGCCTCAAGGAGCAGGACATCCCCGGGCACCAGGCGGTCGGCGGGGACCTCCTGGGTCTCGCCGTCCCGCATCACTCGGGCCCTGGGAGCGGCCAGGGCCTTCAGGGCCTCCAGGGATCGCTCCGCCCGGTACTCCTGTATGAACCCCAGGACTGCATTCAAGATGACGATGGCCACAATGGTGATGGCGTCCGAGACTTCGCCCAGGAAGTAAGACACCGCCGTGGCCCCCAGGAGAACCAGAACCATAAAGTCCTGGAACTGCTCGACCAGCAGTTTCCAGGGCGAGATTCGACGGTTTTCCGTCAGCCGGTTGGGTCCAAATTGCTCCAGTCGCCGCTCCGCCTGCTGCGCCGTGAGGCCCTGTCCCAGGTGGGTATCCAGGGCCGCCTCGATCTCATGCGGCTCCAGCGTATGCCATGCCTGTTGCTCCACGCCTCGGCCACCTTTCCCCTGCGCGCCGGGTGTCCCCGGTGGAACAGGACCGGCGCGCACCTGCTGGGGCCGGCTCACTGCTCCAGCGGCA
>CALMNP010000352.1 GCA_937868875.1 uncultured Bacillota bacterium
CCGGCCGGAATCAGCCGGCGCTCCACCCAGGTCAGACCAAGGTCGGCGATGATGGCCAGCAGGGCGGCCGGAATGGCGCCAGCCATCACCTGGGCGTCATTGGCTCGCGACAGGCCGCGCAGGATGATGGTGCCCAGGCCGCCTCCTCCCACCAGAGCAGCCACGGTGGCCGTCCCGATGGCGATGACGGTGGATACGCGCACGCCGACCACGATGACCGGCAAGGCGAGGGGCAACTCCACCATGTGGAGGATCTGGAAGTCCGTCAGTCCCATGCCTCGGGCGGCCTCCACCAGAGAAGGGTCGACTCCCTTGACCCCAGTATAGGTGTTGCGGATGATCGGCAGCAGCGAGTACAGAAACAGCACCACGACCGCCGTCGTCCAGCCGATGCCCGTCACCGGGATCAGGAAACCGAAGAACGCCAGAGACGGCACCGTCTGCACAATGTTGGCGAGGGTGAGCACGGGCGTCTCCAGGGACTTCTGCCGTGTGATCAGGATGCCCAGAGGCACGCCGATCAGCAGGGCCAGGCCGACCGCCCAGCCCACGAGGCTCAGGTGTTCACCCGTCCTCTGCAGGATGGTTTCCCAGTTGCGGATTATGAAGTCAAGCGTTCGAGTCACCGATTATCACCCCCAACAGGCCGGGGGACGACGATCAAACGACTGCATCGGGCGGTCATTATTTGAGCAGACCAGCCTTCTGCAGGAATTCACGCGCCGCCTCATCGGCGCTCTTGCCGCCCTCGTCCACCTCGTAGTTCAAGCTGGTCATGGTTTGGGTATCAATCTTGCCGACCAGCTTCTGAATCGTCTTATCTAGCTCCGGATACTTCTGGAGGATATCCATACGAGCCACCGGCGAGGCCTGATAGGGCGGGAAGAAATGCTTGTCGTCCACCAGGGTCTTCAGGTGGAAGGACTGAATGCGGCCGTCGGTCGAATAGGCCAGCACCACATCCATCTTCTTGTCCGCCAGGGCCTTGTAGACCAGGCCGATGTCCATGGGAATCGTCTTACCGAACTTAAAGTACTCCTTGGTAAAGGCGCCGTAGCCGTCGGCCGGGCGCTCCAGCCAGTCGGTGTCAACGCCCAGGGACAGGCTGCCGGCGTCCTTGGCCAGGTCGGAGACCTTCTCGTAGCCCCGCGACGCGGCCATATCGTCACGAACGGCAAAGGCGTAGGTGTTTTCGAAGCCGTAGCCGTCGTACCATTTCTGCTGGAATTTGTCGGTGAAGCCCTTCTGCACCATCTGCATCGCCTGGGCCGGGTCGCGGATGGGGTCGCTCACCCCCAGGGCGCCGGTCAGGTCGGTGCCGACGTAGCGGGCGGCCGAGATCTGCACCTCATTGTTCAGCATGGCCTGATGGAGAACGGTGGTGGCACCCAGGCCCTCCACGGTCTCGGCCCTGAGGTCGGTGTCCTGCTCAATCAGGATCTTGAGCATGTGCGCCAGGACGATGGGCTCGGTGAAATTCTGGGTACCAATCTTAATGACAGTCTTACCGTTGGAACTGCCGGCGGTCTTGCCGCCGGTGCAGCCGGCCGCGAGGGCCACAACCAATACCAGGGCGATCGCCATCGCCCACACTCTGCGCTTGTTCAAAAGAAAACCCCCCGTAACGATTTTTGCCGAACTGCTGCGCCTCCTCAGGCCATCCGGCTGCGGGTCTTCGGCATCAGCCGCCGCTCCACCAGGCCAAGCCCCCAGTCGGCCAGCAAGGCCAAGAGGGTGGCTGGAATGGCGCCTGCCATGATCATCTCCGGCCGCACCAGCGTGAGGCCGGAAACGATCAGCTGGCCGAGTCCGCCGGCGCCGATGAAGGTGGCCAGGGTGGCCCACCCGATCACCAGCACCATTGAGACCCGAACGCCGGCCATGATGACCGGCATGGCCGCGGGCAACTCGACGAGGAACAACAACTGCGTCCCCGTCATGCCCATGCCCCGGCCGGCCTCCTTGATCGCCGGATCCACTTCCGTGATGCCCGTATAGGTGTTGCGGAGAATAGGCAGCAGCGAGTAGAGCAAAAGCGCCACGATGGCCGGCAGCGACCCCACCCCGAAGAAGGGGATCATAAAGCCCAGCAAGGCCAGGCTGGGAACGGTCTGAATGAGGTTGGCCGCTCCGATGATGGGGCCGGAGAGAGACCGGCGTCGGGTCAGCAGGATTCCCAGCGGCACCGCAATCAGAATGCCGATCAGCTCGGCAATAAGCGAAATGCGCAGGTGTTGGGTGGTGGCGTCAAGGATCATGGGCCAGCGCTCTATAAAGAAGGGTATGAACGCCAGGTTGAACGCCTCCTTTCCCACACCGTCAATCTGTTGGTAGACAACCGGACCCCTAAGCCACCACATGGCTCCAGGATACCTGGGACAGCGCGTCCACGAGGCTGGTCCGGGTCAGCAGTCCGATCAGACGTCCTTCGGCGTCGAGGACGGGCAAGTGCTCCAGCCGATCCACGAACATCTGCTCAAAGGCGTCCTTGCAGCAGGAGCCGGCGGTGACGGTGGGTGTATCGGAACGCATGACCTCGTCCACCCGCCTCACCTCAGGCCGGTCAGGCCGGAGGTCATTCGGCGTGACGATGCCTAGAAGCTTGCGCTGCACGTCCACGACCAGCAGGGAGTCGACGCGCTTCTTTTTCATCTGCGCCAGCGCCTCAGCAGGTCCGGCGTGAGGCGCAATGGTCACCGGGGTCTTGATCATGATCTCCTCGACCAGCAAGTCCTCGGCAGCCCGCCCCATGCGGTCACGGCCCACGAAGCTGGCAACGAATTCGTCCGCCGGATGGCGCAGCAGGTCTTCCGGGGTGGCCACCTGGCGAATCCGCCCATCTTTCATAACCACGATGCGGTCGGCCATCTTGAGGGCCTCATCCATGTCGTGGGTGACGAAAACGATGGTCTTCCGGAGCCGCTCCTGTAGCCGCTTCAGTTCGTCCTGAAGCGTCTCCCGCGTGATCGGATCCAGTGCGCCGAACGGCTCATCCATCAGGATAATGGACGGCTCCGCCGCCAGGGCCCTTAGAACGCCGACGCGCTGCTGCTGGCCTCCGGACAGTTCCCGGGGAAAGCGCACCGCGTACTGCTCCGGGGGCAGGTCTACCATTTGCAGCAGTTCCACAACCCGTTCCGACTGGCGGTTCGGCTTCCAGCCAAGCAGCCGCGGCACCAGGCTGATGTTCTGGGCGATCGTCATGTGAGGAAACAGACCAATCTGCTGAATGACATACCCGATGCGCCGGCGCAGCTCGACGGGGTTGTGCTCGCGCACGTCTTGACCGTCCACCAGGATGCGTCCGACAGTAGGCTGAATCAGCCTGTTGACCAGCTTCATGGTGGTCGTCTTGCCGCAGCCGCTGGGCCCGATCAGGCAGACGAGCTCGCCTTGCTGGACTTCCAGTTCGACGTCAGCCAGCACTTGATGCTCCCCGTACGACTTACCAACGTTTTCAAATCGAATCAATCGCGTCCCTCCTCTCCTCAGGCGGTCCAGGGAATTGGCGCACGCCCGAGCCAACCCTATTTTATTCTGGAAGTTGTCTCCTGGGCAACGGTTCTCTGCTTCCATTCTCGGGCCAGAAGTCCCATAACTACAGTGTCAGCAAACTGACCACGCCGATACCAATCCTCACGCAGCCGTCCTTCCAGTTTGAACCCGAGACGCTCGTAGGACGCGATGGCCTTTACGTGGTCCGCGTCCACCTGAAGTGCGGGCCGGAAGCGCAAGAAGGAGACCCGCCTCCGGCGGGTCTCCTTGAGTTTCGACTATTCTTTTCCCAGCCGGGGCCCGTTAGATCCCGCCTCCCTAGGCGGTCTCCTCCTTCTTGCTCCGCTTGCCCTTGTCCATGGTCACCAGGAGCGGCTCGTCACGGTTGAGCACCACTTCCTTGGTCACCACGCACTTGCTGATGTCCTGGCGCGACGGGATCTCGTACATCACGTTGAGCATGATGTCCTCGATGATAGCCCTCAGGCCGCGCGCACCCGTGTTCCGTGTCAGGGCTTCCTTGGCGATGGCCTTGACGGCCTCATCCTTGAACTCCAGCTCGATGCCGTCCAGGTTGAAGAACTTCTGGTACTGCTTGACCAGAGCATTCTTAGGCTCAGTCAGAATGCGCACCAGAGCATCCTCATCCAGTGCGTCGAGCGTGGCGATCACCGGCAGACGGCCGACGAACTCAGGAATCAGGCCAAACTTCAGGAGGTCTTCCGGCAGGACCCTGGACAGGATCTGCCCGATTTCCAGCTTATCCTTGGACTTGACATCCGCCCCGAAGCCCATCTGCTTCCTGCCGATGCGGGTACCGATGATCTTCTCCAGCCCGTCAAAGGCACCGCCGACGATGAACAGGATGTTAGTGGTGTCAATCTGAATGAATTCCTGGTGGGGGTGCTTGCGGCCGCCCTGAGGCGGAACGCTGGCCACGGTTCCCTCCAGGATCTTGAGGAGGGCCTGCTGCACGCCTTCACCGGAAACGTCGCGGGTGATGGAGGGGTTCTCCGACTTGCGGGCGATCTTGTCGACTTCGTCGATATAGACGATGCCCTTCTCCGCCTTCTCGATGTCGTAGTCGGCAGCCTGAATCAGCTTCAGGAGGATGTTCTCCACATCCTCGCCCACATAGCCGGCTTCTGTCAGGCTGGTGGCATCAGCGATGGCGAAAGGCACGTTGAGGATCTTGGCCAGTGTACGAGCCAGGAGGGTCTTGCCGACGCCGGTCGGGCCCACCAGCAGGATGTTGGACTTCTCGAGTTCGACGTCGTCAGCCTTGCCGCCGATGTTGATCCGCTTGTAGTGGTTGTAAACCGCCACAGACAGGATCTTCTTGGCACGCTCCTGGCCGATGACGTACTGGTCCAGGATGTCCTTGATCTCAGCAGGCTTGGGGACATCCTTGAGCTCGAAATCCACCTCTTCATTGAGCTCTTCCTCGATGATCTCGTTGCAGAGCTCAATGCATTCGTCGCAGATATAGACCCCGGGGCCGGCCACGAGGCGCTTCACCTGGTCCTGAAACTTACCGCAGAAGGAGCACTTGAGCTGCCCCTTGTCGCCATCGGTGAATTTGAACATGACGCCACCCCTTTCCTAGCGCCCGCCGGACTTACCACTCTCCCTCGGCTCGAAGACCGCGTCCACCAGGCCATAGGCCTTGGCTTCCTCGGCGGACATGAAGTAGTCCTTCTCCGTGTCCTTCTTGATCTTCTCCAGGGGCTGTCCGGTGTGCCTGGACAGTATCTTGTTGTAGGTCTCCCAGGCCTTCAGCAATTCCTTGGCGTAAATTTCCACGTCCGTGGCCTTGCCACCCGCCTGGCCCGACGCCTGATGAATCATGATACGAGAATTGGGCAAAGCGTGCCGCTTCCCCTTGGTTCCGCCGGCCAACAGCAGGGCGGCCATCGAGGCGGCCATGCCCACGCAGATCGTTGAGACCGGAGCCTTGATGTACTGCATCGTATCATAGATACCCAGGCCGGCGTCAACAGATCCGCCGGGGGAGTTGATGTACAGGTAGATGTCCCGGTCGGGGTCCTCGCTCTCCAGGAACAACAGCTGGGCGATGATCACGTTGGCCACCTGGTCGTCGATGGGCGTACCCAGGAAAATGATCCGGTCCTTGAGCAGACGGGAGTAAATGTCATAGGCCCGCTCACCGCGGTTCGTCTGCTCGATCACCATGGGAACCAAGTAACTCATAGTCTGCCCTCCTAATCGGCTGAACTAGTCACCGTTCTTTGCGGCGGGAACCGGCTTTTGAAGTTCCGCCAGGCGCTTGACGGCCTTATCCATCAGTACGGCCTCACGGACTCGCTCCATCCCCTCCGGGGAGGACAGATACTGTCTGGTCGATTCGGCCTGCGCTCCGTAGTTTCGGGTCATGCGGTCGATCTCCTGGCGCACCTCTGCGTCGGAGGCCTCCAGGTTCTCCTGCCTGGCCACCGACTCCAGCACCAAATCCGTCTTGACCTGCCGCTGTGCTGCCGGCTCAAACTCCTCATGCAGGGCATGGTCGTCCTTGCCGGTCTGGGCCATCCAATCCTCCAGACGGAGACCGCTGGCTGCAAGTTGCTGGGCGAAGTCATCCATCATGCGATGGACCTGCCGGTGCACCAGGATCTCGGGAAGGTCCACCTGCGCCTGCTCGACAACCTTCTCCACGACACGACGCTCAAAAGCCGCATTGACGCGGGCTTTGGCCGCTTCCTCTAGCCTATTCGTTAGGTCCTGACGCAATTCCTGCAGTGTCTGGAAAGGGCTGGCTTCCTTGGCAAAGGCGTCATCCAGGGCCGGTAATTCCTTCTTCTTGATCTCCCGGACCTTCACTTTAAAGGTGACGGGTTTGCCCGCCAGCTCCGCCGCGTGGTACTCCTCCGGGAACGTGACCGAGATCTCGCGGTCCTCCCCGGCCTTCGCGCCCACCAGTTGGTCCTCAAAGCCGGGAATAAATGTCCCCGACCCGACCTCCAGCATGTAGCCTTCGGCCTTGCCGCCCTCAAAGGGGGCTCCGTCCAGGAAGCCTTCGAAGTCAATCACAGCGAACAAGCCGTTCTCGAGCGCCTGGCCCTCCTCGGCGGCGGACAACTGGGCGTGCCGTTCGCGCAGAAGATCCAACTGCTGATCGACTTCCTTGTCCGTGACCTCCACCGGGTCCTTCTCCACTTCAAAGCCCTGATACTGGCCCAACTCCACATCGGGCTTCACGGCCACCTCGGCCTTGAAGACCAGCGGCTGGCCGTCCTCCATCTTGACGATATCCAGTTTGGGCTGGTCGATGGGCTTGAGACCGGACTCGTCCAGAGCCTGATCGTAGGCCTCCGGCACCACAATGTCCAAAGCCTCCTCCAGCAGGGCGCCGCGGCCCATGAAGCGCTCCACGATGAGGCGCGGGGCCTTGCCTTTGCGGAACCCGGGGATATTCACACGCCGCACCAGCTTGCGGTAGGCCTTGTCCATGGCCTCCTCCAACTGCTGGGGCTCCACCTCAATTTCAAACTGGGCCGTGGACGGAGCCACCTTCTCCCACGTCGACTTCAACAAACTTCCTCCTGCCCTTGGTCAATGTGAGGCTTGGCGCCATGCCTGGCCAAACCTGAGCAACTCCCCCATTATACCATGGGCAAAAATGACCGGACAAATTACAGAGATTCTCAGTTGAACGGTCGTTTATACCCCCGGGGCGGTCGTCACGATTTGGCGCTGGAACCCGAAGGAGCACAAGCCGCGGCCCAAGCACCGGCAGGCATACCGAGGACCAGCAACGGGTAGGGCGATGCACGGCGCCCCGCGGAGTTGGGTTTGTGATGCCATTCTAGCCCCTGGCCACCGCGCCGACAAGCGAACACGAAGAAGGCCGGCACGACTGCCGGAGGTCCGGCCCGGACACCTGTAGAACTCCTGAGGAGCGGCATCCATTGTGGAGGAGGGCTCGATCATGTGGATGGACAACCAGGGCGCGCTGGTCACCGGTGCGGCCCGCGGTATCGGCCTCGCCATCGCCCAACGGTTCATGGCGGAGG
>CALMNP010000353.1 GCA_937868875.1 uncultured Bacillota bacterium
CCCACAGCAGAAGGCTGGCGAGCCAGGCTCCCTCAAACCAGAGCCGGTAGTGGGCGGCCAGTGCCGGCACAACGGGGCCGGACGCGGCGGCCAGCAGGAAGGCAAGCATGGCGGCCAACCCCGCGAGCACGCCGGAGGTGGCCAACCGCAGTGCGTAGCCTCTGTGAACCCTCCGCACCCTTTCCGCCATCAAGGCCAGTGACACCAGGCCGAAGAGCGTGGCGTGCAGGCCCAGCACCACCCATTGCCGTCCGCCGGCCCCGTAGACCAGGCGGTCCAGTCCGGGCAGGACGGAGACCGCCTCGCTCACGGCCTTGACCAGGAAGTAGATGACGGCGGAGCGGAGAAGCAGCAGGGCAATGGGGCCGCCGGCGCGCCGCACGTCCCTATCCGACATGGGGCGGAAGAGACCGCGCAGGTTGTAGGCCATCATCAGGGCCGGCAGCAGTAAAAGCGCGGTCGCTGCGGCCCCGGACAGGCGCAGGGCGAGGGGCAACTGCAGTCCGGACAGGTAGTGGAGGTAGGCCGGCAAGGTCAGGGCCGCCTGCCAGCGCAGTTGCCGCTCCGCCAGAGGAAGGGAGTAGCCCCGGTCCGCCGGCAGCGGTGCGGCCATCTGGTAGAGCAGGCCTATCACGCCCAACACCGCCCAGCCGTCGATGAAGTTGGACAGATAGAAGTACACCGGCGCCGTGCTCCAGAGCGGAGTGCCTGCGTGCCCCGTCACCTGAAGCACCGTCAGCAGCCAGGTGCCAAAGGTGGACAGGGCCAGGTAGAAGGCGGCGGCCCGGTAGAAGCCGCCCCAGACCGGTCGGTCCTGCGGGGTGTTGCGCCAGATGACCGCCACCGCCGCGTACCAGAGCACCATATTGACGGTGGCCAAGGCGATGGAGAGAGGCGAGTAGCCGGAGAGCGAGAACGAGACCAGGGCGCCAGCCGAGGCGAGAAGCGTGCCCCACCACTGCAGGGGCACCAGTCTCCGGCCGTCCAGGGGTGCACCCCGGAGCCGGGCCAGTTCGCGGTAGATGGCGCCGCATAGGGCCAAGGTCACCCAGCCGAAGAACATCGTATGCGAATGAGCGTGCAGCAGGTTGCCGAACTTCAAGGAGTCAAGAAAGTGAGGAAAGACGTACTTGGTGCGGAGGAACACGCCCACCAGGGCCGCCGCTGAGAAAAAGGCCAGGGCCGCCCGGTCAAACCACGTGTAGCGGGGAGCCGTCGCCGCCACCTCCCTCATTCGTGGTTCCAGCATAGCCGTTGTGGCGGGTGGTCGGTGTGACGCCGGTCACGCAAAAAAGTCCTGGCCCAAGGGCCAGGACTCTTAACATCTTTGTAGTGTTCAGGAGGGTTGGGTTGTGTCGTGTGCGTAGTAGCGGCTAAGGTAACCCAGGCATTGCCTGAGGTTCTGGCGCCGGTTTACCACGATTTCGTGAACCAGATTGAGGTCCAGGTCAGCATAGTCATGGACCAGGACGTTCCGGAACTTGACCATCGGCACCAGGGACTCAGCAAAGTCCGTCGGAAGTATGCCCGCCCGACCCAAGACAAGCGGAATCTCTCGGTAGCTGGTAGGTTCACTCAGCTCACGGGCGGCGATGATCTGGTTCCCCAGGTCCAGAATGGACTCTATGGCGAGCTGCAGAAACCGCTCCGCCGCCGCGTGAACCATAAAGTCGCTCAGGAATCGGGCTTGATCCAGCGTGGCTATCTCGTCCAGGCGGTCGATGTACTCTTCAAGCCGCTTGAGTCCCCGCCGAAAGGCATCACGGTTCAAGTTTCCGCCCCTCCTTGACGCGGTCCACAAAGGCCCGGTGAAAGAACTCACGCATCCACTGTGTGTCCAGGTACTCCCGCCGAGCAGACCGCTTCAGCTCAAGGTCCGTATCCGCCCGGCGCAGATAGAGGGGGTATCCCTTGACGATTGCTTCGTACCGCAGGGCAGCGCCCGCCTGGTTGAGCAGAGTCACATCCAGGTCTTCGCGCTCGAACAGCGGCGACAACAAGGCCAACAGGCGCAGCAATAGGGCTCCGTAGTCTCGAACCGGGACGTGGTCCGTGACCTGAATAGCCAAATCCAGGTCGCTGAGCTTGGACACAGTGCCTTGCCCCCTGACGGCCCGCCCATAGGAACCGAACAGGTAAACCGCTTCGACGGGCTCGTCCTTCAAAGCCTCGGCCAGATGGCCCGCGCGCGACAGGATGTCGGCCCGATCCATGGCTGGCACGTTCCCACGTACGGGGACTTTGCGCATGTCCCTTCCCCCCACCCCGATTATATCACGGGTGCCCCTCCGGACCCTGACGGGCAGGTGCTCCAGCGGTCGGCCTCTCCACGTAGCTGAGGAAGATCTCCTCCAGGCTCTGGTCCACCACCTGCACGCCGGTGACGCCGGGAACCGCCTCCATGCCGGCGGCCAGCCGGTCGGGGTCCCCCGAAGCGTGCACCAGGAACCCGCCGCCCTCACGGCTCACGCGGCGCACGCCGGGCACCGACGCCAGGTCACTCTCGAGAGGCGTGCCGCTGACGCGGACACGCTTCTCTTGTTCCTTCAGCTCGTCCAGGGGACGGCTCACC
>CALMNP010000354.1 GCA_937868875.1 uncultured Bacillota bacterium
GGCGCGCCCCAGCGGCCGTTCACCCGAGGACGTCCTGGGCGGACGCCTGTTGGAGACCCCTCACGGCCCCACCCTGGTGGTCCAGCGGGATTACCCCCTCTCTCACGCCCATGGCAACGCCCCGCTGGAGGGCGCCCTGGCCGTGGGCGGCCGACCCCTGTCCCAACTGCTGCGCCGCTCCGGCGGGGCCTCCTGGGACTGGACGAGGGCCGCCTTCTTCGACACGGAGACCACCGGCCTGGCCGGCGGCGCCGGCACCTACATCTTCCTCGCCGGCGTTGGCCACGTGGAGGGTGACTCTTTCCGCCTAACCCAGTTCTTCCTGCGTGACTACGGCGAGGAAACCGCCTGGGTCTGGGCTGTGGAGGAGCACCTCAACCGCTTCCACCACCTGGTCACCTTCAACGGCAAAGCCTTCGACTGGCCCCTCCTGGTCACCCGCTTCACCCTCCAGCGCCGCCGCGCCCCTCGCGCCGGGCAGGACCACCTGGACCTGCTGCACCCGTCGCGGCGCATCTGGCGCGAGCGGCTCCAACAATGCAACCTGACCTCGTTGGAGCGGGGCGTGCTGAAGTTTGAGCGTGACGGCGACGTTCCCGGAGCGCTTATCCCCCAGCTCTACTTTCAATATCTGCAGAGCGGAAACTCTTCCCCGCTGGACCCGGTGCTGGAACACAACCGCCTGGACATCCTGGCCATGGCGGCCCTGGCGGGGCGGCTGGGCAGCATCCTATCGGATCCGCTGGCCGCCGACCTCCACGCGGCTGACCTCTACTCCCTCGGTCGCCACTGTGAGCTGGAGGGCGAGACTCGAGACGCCATCGCCTGCTACGAGGCGGCCCTCAGCCGCGAGGACCTGCCCCAGGGCACCCAGGTCAAACTCTGGCGCAACCTCTCCGCCCTCTACAAGCGCTTCCGCCAGGACGAAGAGGCTGTGTCGCTCTGGCGGACGCTCATCGACCGCCGCCTCACCGGCAGCCTCTGGCCCTATGTGGAACTGGCCAAATACTACGAGCACCGTGCCAGGGACCTGGAGGCCGCCCGCCAGGTGGTGCGCCTGGCCCTGGAGCAGGCGGTGACGCGGCGGACCCTGCTTCGCCTGCCCGCCGACGACCCGGTCCTGGAGGACCTGCGGCGCCGCCTCAGCCGGCTGGAGCGGCGCCTCGCCCTGGCCGAAGCCAGAAAGGCCCGGGGCGCATAGGAAGACCCCCTCCGCCGTAGACTGGGTTGGAGGGGGTCAGCTTGTTTGTCCTACGCGTAAGCAAAGCCGCTCTCGCCTGGAAGCTCACCGTGCTGGTGGTCCTGGTCTCGGGCGCCCTGAGCTTTGTGATGAACCCACAACAGCCGGGTTCCATGGGGGTGCTCCCCACGGCTGCGCCCGCGCCGGATGCCGTCGCTCTGGCTTTCGACGTGCCCTGGGGTGAACTTGAGGTGCCGCACATCCTCCAGGTGCTGGCGGCGCACGGCACCCACGCCACCTTCGAGGCCGACCCGGCCTGGATTCAGGCCTACCCTGACCTGGCCCGGCGCATTCGCCGCGCCGGCCACCCGTTAGTGGCGAAGCAGCAGACGGCCGATCCGGACATCCCGGCCATGGCGCCGGCGGGACGCGGCCCGAGCCTGAAGGAGCGCGCCCGGTTCGTCGCGGAGCAGGCCTTGGAGATGGCCAGACCCGGCGGCGTCATCCGCCTGCCGGCGGACGACCTGTCGCCGGCGACGGCCGAGGCCCTGCCGCTGATTCTGGAGCGCCTGCGTGCCCGCCAACTCAGCGTCGGACCTCTCCCCGGGGACGGGCTGTAGTCGCCCCCTACTTCCGCGCCTGCTGCACCAGGTGCCTGAGCTGCGGCAGCAGCAGCCGCTCCAGAGCCAGCTTCACCGCGGCCCGCGACCCCGGCAGGCTGACGACCACGCAGCCCTTCAGCACGCCGCAGGTGGCGCGGGACATCATGGCTGCGGGACCGATCTCCTCAAAGGAGAGGGCGCGGAACAGCTCGCCGAAGCCGGGCAGTTCCTTCTCCAGCAGGGGGAGCACGGCCTCAATGGTCCGGTCCCGGCTGGAGAGGCCGGTGCCGCCCGTGATCATCACCGCGTCCACCTCGCCGCTGCCCGCCCAGGACTCCACCTCGGTCCGCACCCGGGCCTCGTCGTTGGGCAGCAGGGCGTAGCGCGCCACCCGGTGGCCCTGCTCCGTCACGAGTTGCTGCATCAGCTTGCCGGACTCGTCCGTAGCCTCCGTGCGCGAATCAGTGACAGTCAGCACGCCGCAGCGAAGGGCGCCCAGTCCGGCTGCGGCCTGTTCGTGTTCATCGTGTGCCATGGTCTCGCCGCCTTTCTCCTTCTGCTTCGGCGTCGCCGGGGCTGCCTCCTTCGAGGCCGCGGCCGCCTC
>CALMNP010000355.1 GCA_937868875.1 uncultured Bacillota bacterium
ATGGCTCCGACTGAAAACCTATTTAAATGTAAACAACCAAAAATGTTGTATGCAATCGATAAACTTCGATGAGACCGTCCTAGGCATCGAGTTGGGCTCGTCCCGCATCAAGGCAGTCTTGATCGACAAAGAACATAAGCCAATCGCCTCGGGCGACCACACATGGGAAAACCAGTATGAAAACGGCATCTGGACCTATTCCATGGAGGCGGTCTGGGACGGCCTCCAGGACGCATACGCCAATCTCGTGAAGGACGTTAAGGAAAAGTACGACGCGGATCTGACGGCCTTCGGCGCCATGGGCGTCTCCGCCATGATGCACGGCTATCTGCCTTTCGACAAAAACGGGCGGCTGCTGGTGCCGTTTCGCACTTGGCGCAACACCATAACGGGCGAGGCTGCTGGAAAGCTCACGGAGCTGTTCGGCTTCAACATCCCCCAGCGGTGGAGCATCGCGCATCTGTACCAGGCCATCCTCAACAGGGAAGAGCACGTGAAGGATATCGCCTTCATTACTACGCTGGCAGGCTACGTCCACTGGCAGCTCACCGGCGAGAAGGTCGTGGGCATCGGCGAGGCCAGCGGCATGTTCCCCATAGACAGCGGAACACTCTCTTACGACGCGGAAATGCTGGACAAGTTCGACACGCTGATTGCGGATAAAAACTACCCCTGGCGTATCCGGGACATTCTCCCCGGCATCTGCATGGCGGGTGAGAGCGCTGGAGCGCTGACAGCCACCGGCGCTATGCTGCTGGATGTGGACTGCCGGCTCCGTAGCGGCATCCCCGTGGCCCCTCCCGAGGGCGACGTAGGCACCGGCATGACCGCGACGAACGCCGTGGCGGCCCGGACCGGAAACGTCTCCGCCGGCACGTCTATCTTCTCCATGGTGGTGCTGGAAGGGCCCCTCTCGAAGGTGTACCCCGAGATCGACCTCGTCACCACGCCCACAGGCAAGCCCGTCGCCATGGTACACTGCAACAACTGCGCCTCGGATATGAACGCCTGGGCGTCCCTCATCCAGGAGGCGGCGTCTCTGTTCGGGGCGGAGGTGTCAAAGGACGAGCTGTTCACCAGACTCTATAACAAAAGCCTGGAGGGCGAGGCGGACTGCGGAGGCGTGATGGTGGTGAACTACTTGTCTGGCGAGCCGGTGACAGGCTTTACCGAGGGCCGTCCCCTAGTCGTTCGCGGCCCGGAGAGCCGGTTTACCTTGGCAAATTTCCTCCGCGCCCAGCTTTATTCCACCATGGCGACGCTGAAGATCGGCATGGACATCCTGGCCCGGGAGAAGGTCGCCATTGACCGTCTCATGGGCCACGGCGGCCTGTTTAAGACCCCGGTGGTCGGACAGAAATACCTGGCCGCCGCCATGGATTCCCCCGTTTCCATCATGGAGACGGCGGGTGAGGGCGGATCCTACGGCATGGCGCTGCTGGCGGCGTATATGCTGCGGAAAGGGGACGGCGAAACGCTGGAGGCTTACCTGGAAAATAAGGTCTTCGCGGGCGCCATTGGTTCCACGCTTGCACCCGAGAAAGAAGACGTGGAGGGTTTCAACGCTTTCCTGGAACGGTATGAAAAATGCCTGGCGGCGGAGAAAGCCGCCGTGGAAAATCTCTGAGGGGGAACGGCATGAGCAAGACGGCGTGTACCTGGACAACAAGACCAAGACGGCGGTTTACGACCCTCTGCACTATTGGAGCGTCAAAGGCGGGACGATAGAGAAGAAATTCTCCGTGAACGTGATCATGCTGAAAAAGGAGGAATAACAATGAAGAAATATGAATTCTGGTTCGTGGTGGGCAGCCAGTTCCTGTACGGCCCCGAGGTTCTGGAGACTGTGGAGCAGCGT